>JADGQM010000229.1 GCA_017881795.1 Syntrophobacteraceae bacterium | reverse complement strand
AGTCCCTGGCATTCGGCATTCTCGAGCGGAGGAAGCTCCAGGCCAGGTAGGTGTACATCATATAAAAGCGGGGGCGTGGTGCAATCCGCCAGCCGACAACTCCGAGCAGATCATCGGAGCAGGACAGAATGTGTTCCGGGATCATGGCGGTATGGGAAAGATTGGTGCCGACCACGGGAAGATGCAGAGCAAAATGGTTGTGGATCCGCTCCAGGTATTCTTCGAATGGGGTGTCAGGCCATAACCCCTGGGCTTGCAGCACATCCCAGAAGCTTTCGACGTTCTTTTCCGTCCACGCGTAGGATTCAGCCATCTCCTTGTGTCGGGCCGCTCTCTGCTCCTCACTGGTGTTCTGAACCCTGCTGAAGCTCAACCTTTGAAGCGGGTTATCCGATGCGTTTGCACCTTCGTCTTTGAGCTGCATCGTGTCCTGATAAAACGGCACCAATACCAGCGAACGCATCAGCGCCTGCATGCGGCCGATCACTTCCATGACCCGGGCAATCATTTCCGGTGTTTCAAAGCCGTTATCCGCCAGAAGACCACCTTGAATGTAAGGATACAAAAGGAAAGCGTCGTCCGCCTCGGAGAGGGGTTTCGGGTAAAGGAATGGTGGGTGTAAGATTTCGAAGCCCTTCAGCGTTTCAGGCATGGCATCCCCGGGTTCTCTTGCCTTGATGACCCACTGCTCCCTCAGGATGTCTTTGATGAGCCATGTATGCCGGGAAGGCGAGAGGAGTTGCGGTTCGTCTTCGAAATGAATCCGGTGCTGCAAGCAGTATTCCCTTAAGCTTCCAATCATTGGTTTCTCCTTGAGATCGTGATCAGCGGTCAGTGATCAGACATCCGGATCATTGAACTTATAGCCTATTCCATAGACCGTGCTGACCAGTTCGCGGTCAGGGACCATCGTCGCCACCTTTTTGCGCAAGTTCTTGATATGAGTGTCGATGGTTCGCTCATAACCTTCAAAATCGTAACCTTGAACGACATTCAATAACTCCCCGCGCGAGAAGACCCGGTTCGGATGGGCCACGAGCGCTTTCAGCAATTGAAATTCACACGGCGTCAGCTTCACCTCTCGGCCACCGACCAGCACCTGATGTTTATCTTCGTCGAGGGCAATTTCCCCGGCCACGAGGTGCTTGCCTTCCGGCGGAGACAGGCTTCGGCGCAACACTGCCTTGACCCGCGCCACCACTTCCCGCGGGCTGAACGGCTTGCAGACATAGTCATCGGCGCCCAATTCGAGGCCGAGCAAGCGGTCGATCTCATCCACGCGCGCCGTAATCATGATGATGGGAACATTTGAAGTCTTTCTGAGCTCCCGACACACCTCCATGCCATCCATGCCGGGCAGCATGATATCAAGTAAAATCAGTGCGGGCGGGTTTTTCCTGACGTTGGGAAGCACTTCGTCCCCGCGTGTCAGCCAGGAAGCCGCATAGCCGGCCCTTGTGAGGTACTCGCACAGAACCTGGCAGATCTTGACTTCATCTTCAACCACGAGGATTTGATGGTTCGTCATGAGGTTTGGTCTTTCGTCATGTGTTTGATGGGGAGGAGCGGAAAAACCATTTCGATCCACAACCCCGCGGATGGTGCATTGGCGGCTTTGATCCGGCCGCCTAATGCCTCGATAATGCTCTTGCAAATGGCCAATCCCAGGCCGCTTCCTCCGTGCTCGCGATTTCTCGACTCATCGACCCGATAAAGTCTGTCAAACAAACGCTCCAAAGATTTCTCCGGAACTCCCGGACCGGAATCCATAAAATTCAAGGTCAACTCCTCATCCGTATGATGATGCCAGACCTTCAGCGTCCCCGGAGAGTCTGCATATCTCAGAGTATTTTCCAGAATGTTCGAAAACAACTGCTTCAATCGGTCCTCATCGCCCGCCAGAGCAAGAGGATTTGATTCCAGGTCTTCTTGAATATGGAGGTCCCGCTCTTTGAACAGCGTTTCAAAGGATTTTAAGGTTGCCTTCAAAACCTGGAGAGGATTTACTGGCTCTCTCTTGATCGCAAGCATAGCCGACTCTGCTGAAGACAGTTCATGAAGATCATTGACGATCTTGCTGAGGTGAAGCACCTCGGAGTGTAATGATGCGAGCGCTTCCTCGGTGACTTCGCGAACGCCATCCTGCATGGCCTCGATTTCCGCACGGAGAATCGATAACGGTGTTCTCAATTCGTGAGAAATATCGGAAAGCCACTGGCGGCGCAGTTGTTCGTAATGCTCCAGAGCCTGTGCCATGGCATTGAAATTCGCTGCCAATTGCCCCAGTTCATCACGGGAGTGAATCGTAATCCTGGTCTCGAATTTACGCTGGCTCAATGCCTGCGTTCCCGTGGTCAGCTGTTTTATGGGGCGTAGAAGATGCCTCGAAAGAAAAAATGAGACCAAAATTGCCGCGCACAGGGTGGCAATTCCAATAAGGTAGAAGGCTTTGGTTTGCTGCTCTGCAAATTCGACGTCGAGAGGGTGGGATAGATGTGCTGCCTTTCTTACCCCCAACCATCCCACGGTTTTTCCTTCTACCGTAATCGCCTGCAGCAAGTGCTCGTGAGGCGGGCTGGGATTGCCGACAACCAGCCGGAGGGAAGCATCGAAAAGGGAAATTCTTGGGGCCTGCAGAAAGGGCGCCAGCGGCGGCGGCGGGAAAGGCCCACCCGGCCACCGAGAGCCTGGCTCCGGCATGCCCGGGGTGAATTCCCGCATGGGCGGCTCACTCTCAGGGGGAAGCGGCGGAGGCAAAGGCATGTTTGGTTCTGAGGGATGGCCATCAAAGCGTATAAGATTTCGCCATGCTTTGGAATTGTTTCTCAGGTGGTCCCAGCTTTGATATTCACTATACTCCTCTGCGAATCTGGCAACGAGGCTGCTGAGCCTCTCCATCTCCATTTTATTCACATAGTCGGTGAAATTGCGCGAAACAAAAAATTCCGTGGTGGTCACCATGGAAATCACGATCAGCAGGCTTGTGCACAAAAATGAGGCGAACAGCTTGTGTACGAGCTTTATCTTCATGGATCAATCCTACGGGGTCCTGAAATTGAGAGGATTCATTCCGGCGCCCACCGAAGCAGGCGCTTCCCTGCTTCCAATCCCATTTTATCAAGCTTCTGTAAAGAATGAATTATTCTTCAAAATGATCACATAATCTCTTCATATTTTCTCCACATTTGCCTGTTAGCTTCCTCTCCCGTACGCACTAAAAGCTGCTTTCAACCATGGAAAGGGGGTGTGGAGTTGTTGGAAGGCTAAAACCGATAGCATTGTGTTTGGGTGGTTTGCGATCACCCAAAAGAAATCGGAATTTATCCCAAAAAGGAGAAGAGCATGAAATTGTATCATCGGAACAAGATTGCAGCGGTAATGGCATTGTTCATTCTCACCGCTTGGGTGAGTGGTGTCTTTGCACAGACGGGTCCTCCCGGTCGGCCTCCTTCCCCTCCTCCAGCCCAATGGGCGGCGCAAGGAGATTACCTGTATGTCCTTGATATGCGCTCGATTCACCAGTACTCGCTGAGTGATATGCGCCTGAAACAAACGGTGGCCCTTCCTGATCTCCAGTCTGACAATGCGACCAGTTCGAATCAAAGCGGACCGCCGATGCCTCCCCCGTTGCGCTCAATACTCGTCAAAGGTGACCAACTTTATGTTTTGGATTCGCGTTCCATTCATAAGTATACTGTGCCCAGCCTTGAGTTTGTGCTGACCGTGACTCTTCCCGAGCCTGACGAGGCCATCGAATAGCAGAGACCGTCAAATCTTGGAAGCCGGGCGTCTCGGCGGCGCCCGGTGTATTTTTCCTCCCACTTTCCCTACCTCCTTCCATTCAGACAATCGAACTCAGACAATTGACACACCCAAACGGATCTGTAAGACTTAGAAGACATTCAAAAATAAACGTCTTTTTTTACCACGAAGAGCACGAAGAAAACGAAGGACACGAAGTGATTTCTTCATGATCTTCGGTCCTTCGTGGTTTGAAATGGGGTTAACATGAGAGCAGGTTATTTTTAGACGGACCATTAGAGCTTGATGGTATGTACGAACACGATGGCAGTCCCGGCAAGAGGCTCGCGGCCCTCAGGGGTACAGCGAAAGTGCGGAATAAAGTTGCTTCATGACCGGTTCTGATTTTCAAAAATCTGCTCCGGCGCCCCAGCGCGCTCCTGAGTCCTCGCGTTTGATTACCTATCCCCGGGATCTTCCCATCACCGACAAGCGCGAAGAGATCATCCGTGCCATCGGCGCGAACCAGGTGCTCGTGGTGACCGGAGAAACCGGTTCCGGGAAAAGCACCCAGCTTCCCAAGATGTGTCTCGAAGCGGGGCGCGGCGCCAACGGGTTAATCGGGAGCACCCAACCGCGCCGCATCGCCGCCATCACACTCGCCAATCGCGTCGCGGAAGAGCTGAAAGGCGTCGGCCCGGCCTGGGTGGGGTATAAAATCCGCTTCCAGGATCGCACGGCCAGGACCACGCGCATCAAATTCATGACGGACGGCATCCTCTTGGCGGAAGCACAGACCGACCGACTCTTCCGCGCCTACGACACGCTGATCATCGATGAGGCGCACGAGCGCACGCTGAACATTGATTTCATTCTCGGGCTGCTTCAGAAGATCCTGCCGCGAAGGCCCGATCTCAAGGTGATCATCACTTCGGCTACGCTTGATCCCGAGAAATTTTCGCAAGCCTTCGATCATGCTCCGATCCTGGAGGTCTCCGGTCGCACCTATCCGGTTGAAGTGTGGCACCGCCCGTCTGAGACTGCTGAGGAAGAGGATGATACGAGCTATATTGATCAGGCCGTGGCTGCTGTGGACCTCATCAAAGCCGGTCGCGACGTCGGCAGTCAGGGCGACATCCTCATTTTCATGCCGACCGAAAGCGACATCCGGGAGACAGTGCAGCGCCTCGAGGAGAAGCGCTATGGGCAGACGCTCGTGCTGCCGCTCTTTGGGCGTCTCGCGGCGGCTGATCAGCAGCGCGTCTTTCAGCTCACGGCGGAAGAAAAGATTGTGGTAGCCACCAACGTGGCAGAGACCTCAATCACGATTCCCCGCATCAGGTATGTGATCGATACCGGGCTTGCCCGCATCTCCCAATACAATCCGCGATCCCGGACGCAGAGTCTGCCCATCGTTCCCATTTCCCGGGCCAGCGCCGATCAGCGGCAGGGCCGGTGCGGTCGGGTTGCGGCAGGAATCTGCATCCGCCTCTACTCTGAGGATGATTATCTCGCTCGCCCTCTTTATACACCGCCTGAAATCCTCCGTTCCAACCTGGCTGAGGTCATCCTGAGGATGCTTTTTTTGCGGCTGGGAAGTATTCAGGACTTTCCTTTCCTGGATCCGCCATCGCCCGCTGCCATAAAAGACGCCTTCGGCATCCTGAAAGAGCTGGGGGCGATCGATGATCATCGCCATCTGACCGCCACCGGTCGCATGATGGCGAGATTTCCACTTGATCCTCGCCTGGCGCGCATGCTGATTGAAGCTCGAAACCAGAAGGCCCTCACCGAACTGGTGATTCTGGTGGCGGTGCTGAGCATCCAGGACCCGAGGGAGAGGCCGCTCGACCAGGAACAGCAGGCGGACCATGCGCAAGCCCGCTTCCGTGATCCGCGCTCCGACTTTGTGACGCTCCTCAGAATTTGGCAGGCGTTCCATCAAAAGCCGGTGAACGCTGAGTCCACTCCGTTTCGACCAGAAGTTGCCGAATCCCGCATGCCGTCCTCAGGTTCTCCGCCTCCCACTCGGGGTGAGATGCGGAAATTTTGCCGTGAGCATTTCCTTTCCTATCGCAGGATGCATGAATGGCAGGATATTCATCATGAAATCTGGGATATTCTGGAAGAACTGGAAGGCTTTGCGAAGAATAGCGAACCAGCCGGTTACGAGGCCATCCATCGGGCGCTGCTGAGTGGCTATCTAAGCCATGTTGCCAGGAAGAAAGAGAAGCATATTTATCTTGGGAGCAAGAACCGGCAGCTCATGGTCTTTCCCGGCTCCGGCCTTTTCAGTCGGGGCGGCGCCTGGATCATGGCTGCGGAGCAAGTGCAGACCACGCGTCTCTTCGCCCGCACCGCGGCCACCATCGAACCGGAGTGGATCGAGGCCCTGGGAAAGCACCTGTGCCGTTCGGTTTACTTCGAACCCCACTGGGAGAAGACTCGCGGGCAGGTGGTGGCCTACGAGCGGGTGATTCTCTACGGGCTGATCCTGGTCGAGCGGCGCAAGGTGAGCTACAGTCGCGTCAAGCCTGACGAAGCGCGTGAAATTTTTATTCGTTCGGGACTGGTGGCAGGAGAGCTGCCCGGCAAACATGGCTTCGTCGATCATAACCGCGACCTCATCGCCCGGATCGCGGACCTGGAGAACAAGACCCGGCGGCGCGACCTCCTGGTCGACGAGGAAACCATCTTTCGCTTCTATGATCAGCGCGTGCCCAACATCGCTGATGTCGCTTCGCTGAATAAATGGCTGAAAGACCAGGGCGGAGATCAACTCCTCAGGATGACCGAAACGGACCTCCTCGAAACCTGTCCGGGGTTGGCGATCGAAGAGCAATTCCCGGACTTCCTGCTGGTTGGCGATATCCCGTTGCCTTTGCGCTATGCCTTTCATCCGGGAGCAGAAGACGATGGGGTCACCGTAACCATTCCATTGCACCGATTGCCGGATCTTCCCGCGGCTCGATTCGACTGGCTGGTCCCGGGGTTGCTGCCGGAAAAAGTCCTCCTTCTTCTGAAGGGACTTCCCAAAAGCTTGCGGCGCCATCTGGTCCCTGTCGGTACGGCCGCAGAGCGGCTGCTGAGCGGCCTGCGCTTTCAGGAGAGCAGCCTGGAT
>JADGQM010000228.1 GCA_017881795.1 Syntrophobacteraceae bacterium | reverse complement strand
TACCACTATATACTCGTCACTCTTTAGGCAGTGTTTTCTAAGTGATGTTTTCCCCTGCTTTGAACTACCGTAAATTACTAGGTGCTGGCGCCTGGCAAGATTGCTCACGAGTACATTGTCAGCACTTTCTCGCTCCACGTAATTCAATGGAAGATCTCGGTTTATCCCGAAAACGTCATCTACAGAATGCACTTTTTTGGCCAAAATAAATCTCCTCTATCTTGTGGGTGGCACGCTGGAGCCATAACGTTAGGGCTCACTTACACTCAGGGCGCCAGTCCTCAGTGTCGAGTGAAGCCCGTTGTTCGCCTTCTTTCGTTCTTAATTTTGATGCAGATTCCAATATGAATAGCTGATTCAATGCCAAGAATTCCATCAATTGGCTTTTGGGAAACTCTTCTATTTCTTTATGCGCTCTTCGATTTCGGAAACCTCCATAAGTCGCGATGAATAGATTCGCACGGCCTGCAGTCTCCCCTGAGTTCAAACCGGGCCAGAATAATTCCGCCTTATCGCCAAGGAAAGCCTTTTGAAACAGTCTACTACCATGATCATCAAGATTACAGCGCTCGCGAATCACATCTTCAAGTCTTCTGTAACCAGCAAGAATCTTGTCACCGGGAGCATCCCAGAATGAAACTGAAAGATCAAATAGTCTGGGATCAATAATTGAAAAAGGGATAACATGAGGAAATCTGATTAACAGATTTTCTTTTTTTGAATATATATCTCTATACTCATATACATAGTCGTGCCATCGAGTTGGTCTTACAGGCCTCGAATTCTCTATTGTTTCTAATTCTAGTTTTGTTAAACGTGAGCAATTGATTTTCTCAATCATCTTCTTTTTAACATCATACTCCTCGATTTCAATTTCTTGGATATCTAAAAGCGATAGGATATAGGCGAACCCCTTTGAACCTTCGCCAGGATATCCAGAAGCAAATCCTGATTTGATCGCGATGATTTCATGGTCTTCTGTGTAAAGGATTAAAGCATGAGATTGTTGGTTGGTGACAATTAGAGCTTTTGATATTTGGTCACCGAATTGCAAATATCTTAAAACAGCGTTGACGCAAGACTGTGTTATTCTGGCGATTCCTGAGAATTGAATTTCCATACTATAAATGCTCGCTTCTATTAGGCGAACGCAGAACTAAGCGGCACGCGTCTTTTTGCGTGTTCGCGTCAGTGAATGGTTGGGTGGTCATTTCTTGAAATCTTCGAAGAACTTTTCATCTACGTCGTAAGTTGTGCGCGGGGTTAGCCCCAACTCAAGACGCTCAAACATGTCAACCAAAAGATCGCCGTCTACAAGTTCAATCGGGGGCACACCGTCCCGTCGCGCCTCTTTCTTGGCGTCGAGAGTGAAAGTCCCTGTGGTAATTACGATGCCCTTGTCAGCCCGGCCCATCATGGCGCCACGGAAATCACGTACCTGAGATGGCGTAACCGCCCCTTGGTAACGCTTGCACTGAAAAAGTACATTGAAGCTCACAAACGGATTCACCTGCAGAACACCCATGCCGTCGATACCACCATCGCCGCTCCTACCTGTCACGACAACCTGTTGAAATCCTGATTCACGAAGTAGCCTCTGGCTTAATCTTTCAAAACCTCCAGGTGGGAGTGACTTGATGAGGTTCAGTAATTTTCCTCTATGGTCTTGCGGTTCAATCTCGTGCTCAACAGCATCATCCTCAAAAAGCTCTTCTTGGCTCTTGGGTTTTTTCTCGTCTCTGAAGATTTTCTGTGCCTGCTTGAAAGTCCCCAATACATCAAATTTCGCAGAATCAAGGGACATGCCTTTTTCCGTTAGGCTCCAAATACCTCGCTTCGATGAATCAAGGTAACCTGTCCGAACGAGGTAAAGACGTGCCCAGTTTACTTGGTTTCTGACACGAGATTGGCCGTTCTTGTTAGTGGCCTCTTGCTCCTTTTCCGATATGTTCATTTTTTCAATGGCCTGGTCTATGATTTCCGCAGCAGTTCCGGAGCCACCTGATTCTTTTAAAACCTCGATAATTGGCTTGAAGAAACGTATGAATTGGGGTCCCTTTGCCTGTTTCATTTTCGTTATTCCTTCACCCAACAAGTGATTCTGCAGTTTCTATGAAACTCCGGGACGCGCAACGGGTCTTTGAACGGCAACGAGACAAGGGAGGTCTGGTGTAAGAGCGCACGGTGATAGCTGACTTCCCCCATCGTCCCGATTTGGCAATCTAATTTAGGATTAAAGTCCTTGCAATCATATTCCGACACAGTGTGTGCATCTTTCTTTGAAACATGCAGCTTGGAAGAATTTCGAGAAGTTTGAGAGCTTCTCATTTTTCAGAGCTTGCCAGCATGTTGCACTGCCTATCTTTCGCCATATCGCCATATGCGGAGATTTATGCTAACAGCATGGATAGATCGAGGCCCGTACGGCCCGTTCATCAAGGACCCGCATTTCCGTCCACGTAGATCGCTTTGTATGGTTTCGTGCGACACGCGTGCTCGCATCCTCCGCAGCCGATGCAGTACTCCGGCTTCACTTCCGGGATCTTGAGCCGCTTGTTCACCGGATTGGAATACGGCACCATGTTCACCGCTTTCGTCGGACAGTGCTCGGAACACGCGCCGCAATCCGTGTTGTCCGCATAGACCACACAGTTCTCTTTGATGAACTTTGCGACGCCGAGCTGCATGAGCTTCTTCTTCTCCACCGTCAGCGGTAGAATGGCGCCGCTGGGGCAAACGTTCATGCAGATCGTGCATTCGTAGTTGCAGTGGCCCGCGTGGAAGTTCATCCGTGGCTGCATCATGCCGAGGAAACCGCATTAGAGGAACGAAGGCATGAGCGCGCGCGAAGGGCAGGCGCTCACGCAGAGATGTCACGCCGTGCAGGAGTCGGTAAAATGCTTGATGCTCCCGGAACCGGGCGGCGAGACCGGACTCGTTACGCGCTCGGGAATCGTCGTCGGCTTGCTCTGGATGATCTTTTTCGGGCTCATCGCGGAAAAGCGTGAATAAGGTGCTTCTTGGGAGATGTCAAATCTTTACCAGTCGCTCCATTTCGCTCACAAAAGCTGAAGCCTGGTCGATCATCTCACTGACCACAGGAGGATCAAATCTGGTGAAGGATTGGTAATCGGCGCGGTGGCGATTTTCGAACAGCCAATCGAAGAGCTTCCCCCAGGAGGCATCAAGCCGGTTTTTCTTCACCATCTCCTTGTGAAGCCAAGCCCTGACTCCTGAGTGCTTTCTAAAGGATTTTTGTTCCTTGGTGAGCACAGCGGACACCGAGTAGAAACACGCATAGTAGGCACGGTTCACGGCGGCATCGAGTATCCCCGCCTCCCGTAGCAGCTTTGCAGCTCTTAAGGCCTCGTGGGCTTTTTCCTCCCAGTTCCTGACCAGGATCTCTCTTCGCTCTTCATCACTCAGGTTGTCCTGTGTCATGCAACCCACGCTCCATCCCTGGAAATTTCCTTGTAGATGGGCATAGCAGTAAACAAACCACCATTCCATTCTTCGAGGGTGGTATCCAGTGTGCTGAAGATCACATCATAGGTCATTCCGACGTCGAAAAGCCTGTCACTCACAGCACGTCGCTCTTCCCACGAAAGAGGTCTGCTCGTGAGCAGTAAAAGATCGATATCCGATTCCTCGTCACTATCACCGCGAGTTTTGGAGCCGAATACCATGACACTCTCGACCGGAAAAAGCTCCTTGAGGATTGCAGAAGCGGCCAGAATGGCTTTGCGATCCCGCTCGTCTATCTTCATATCTCCAAGCACGCGCATATTCACCTCCTGCCGGCAGAAAGAATGTGTCCAGAGGCCACTTGCGTGAGTGAAATACAGAGGAAGCCTCTCATCTATTACTCCTCAAATATAGCACAAACGGCGGCAATCTTATCAAGAGGGAATGACGAAGCTGGAGGTAATTCCCTGCTTCCCTCTTTACCACTGTGCCAACGAGAGCCTGCAGATGTTCTTTCGCATCCCGCTTTAAGCGGGACTGGGCCTCGATGGAAGCTAGACCTGCTTTGTTGCCCTCGGTGCCCCCATGAGATGCGGTAATCCATTCTCAATTCTTTTCTGGGGGTTTTTGCATTCTTGTCAGTTTTCGCTGTTAATGTCTCGGCTGGCTCGGCAGCTACTGCTGATACCTTTGTCCTGAGCAACTAAGGGGTGGGACTGATCACCATGCTAAACATTGCGGGCTATGGGAATTTCAATCTCTTTGACTCCCTCGTGGAAATAGCCGAGCGGTGTGTTGAACAGCACTTCTGTCACCGCGCTCTGCGGAATCCCAGTCATGCCCTCGGCGATCCGTCGCGAGGCGCGGTTCGCGGCGGGCATGTACGTCGGCGTCGAGTGCTCCGTGCCGGTGGACGCGAGCATTTTGCTTCTATGATATTAGAACGGAAAGTCCTCGTTGTAATCAACCTTCTCTTCGATCTTCTTCACCACCGGTTTCTTCGCGAGCTTGTGCACCGGAAAAAAACGAAGTTTTGAAACGCGCAATACTTTCATCCGTATGCATCACAATCCTCTTTTACGGTGGAGATTGTGGCTCAAGCCCGAAGATGTTGGACTGTCAGGTTTGACAACACCTTCCTTTCATATTTTAACACAGAAGGTGTATGATCCTCCAGTTTCGCAGATACCCAGGAGGCTCGGATTCCTCGTCTCAGCGCCGACTGGGGCTGAAGGATGCATGTTCTCGATCTTTAGAACCAAGCCCTTTGAGGTATTCTTGGGTCGAAATTGGGTTGTAGAGTCAGGATTGAGGAGCCCCGTCATTGGACTCGGCATGGTTTGGCACGATTGACCTTAATTGGCAGTTTCTGTCGGATTTGTTCAGCATTATCATCATTGACCTGATCCTGGCTGGAGACAATGCCGTGATCATTGCCATGGGGGTACGATCGCTTCCCCCGAAGCTGCGATCAAAGGGGATTCTCTTTGGAGCGGGGGCAGCGGTTTTACTCAGGGTGGTGCTCACTTTTTTCGTCTCACAGCTCCTTCTGATCAACTTTATCAAGCTGATTGGCGGTCTGGTCATCCTCTGGATAGCGGTAAAGCTCTTCATCGAGGGAGTTCCCGAGGAAGGGGTGAGGGAGGCCACAACGATTGCCCAGGCCATTAGAATTATCGTTATCGCCGATATCACCATGTCTACCGACAACATGCTGGCCGTGGCCGGCGCTTCTCACGGCAACGTGTTCCTCCTCTTGTTCGGGCTGGGATTGAGCATTCCTTTTGTGGTTTTCACCAGCAGTCTCCTCTCCATGCTCATGGATCGATACCCCATTATCATCTATCTCGGCGCCGCGGTTTTGGGGAGAGTTGGCGGTGAGATGATCATGACGGACCCGGTGGTGGTCAAGTTTCTGGCTCCTTCCAGAATCATGCAATATACGGTTGAAGTCGTATTAGCTGTCAGCATCATTGTCGTGGGGAAACTTTACATGAAATGGACCACCAGGTCGGAAAGGGCAGGCAATCACGCCGGCAACGCGAGCCTTCCCTCCAATTCCGACAAGACTGAATGAGAAAGCCATGGCTATCTTAACCGTGTCGAGGGCGTGTGGAAGCGGAGGCAGAGAAATCGGTCGAGCGGTCGCGACTGCCCTGGACTATGGCTATGTCGATCGCCAGGACATCCTCAGCGATATTCGAGCCGCCGGTGAAAGGTGGGAAGAATGGGGCAGAGGACTGGATGAACATTGCCCCACCACTTGGGAAAAGTACGACTGGTCCTTCAGAGGTTTTGGCGCTCTGCTGCAGAGTGCGGTTTTGAATCATGCAGCAAGTGATCGGGTGGTCATCATCGGGATGGGAGCAAACTTCCTTTTGAAAGACATCCCCCAGGCGCTCAGGATCCATGTGGTTGGGCCCGTGGAGTTGAGAATCGAAAGGGTGATGGAAAGGGATTCCATTGATCGGGAAACCGCTCGACGGCTGATTGAAAAGAAGGACGGTGACCGTTCGTGCTTCGTCCGATCCCTCTATGGCAAGCGCTGGGAGGATGCTGAAGAGTATGATCTCGTCCTTGATGTGGGAAGCCTAACCATTGAAAAAGCAACGGACCAGGTGATCGCCGCGCTCTCGGAAAAAGAACGTTTCAACAGCCGGGAGAACAGAAACCTGGTGCAGATGCGTGCCGCAGCCGGCGCGATCAAGGCGGGCCTGCTCATTGATTCATCTCTCCATGTGACGACGTTGGATGTCGAATACGATGGTAAACTCATTCTGCTCCGTGGAGTCGTGCACAGTCCCGGGGAGCGCAAACGCGTCGCCGATGCTGCGGCAAAGCTGGCCGGCAAGCTGCCCTTACAATGCGAACTTCATTATCGCGTGTGACCGAGGAATTATGCTCAGTCCGATGCAACTCAGGATACGGCCGAGGACGTCCAGAAGGAGGGAATCAATTTCACTCTTGCGAGGGATTACCATTTGCATTTGGTTGCGCTTTTAGTAAACTCGCTGGGGGAGCTTTCTTATTTGCGTGTTTTCTATGCTCACGCTGAAAGTTGCTGTTGTTTCCGACTCTGAGAACAACCTTCTTTTTCACTCTCCTACGCTCATTCCTTGCAGCCCGTAACGGATATTTCACTTGCAGGAATTGCTTCCAGCCAGGCCTGATTCAATGGATTAAGCACCTGGCTGCCGTCCTGCATTAAGCCTGAAGAACTATTGGGCGATCATGGTTTTCCGGACATCAATTCATCAACCAAAACAGGGGGAATGCTATGAGTCGAATTTTAATCGCACCAAGTCGTTATGTTCAAGGACAGGGAGCTATCAATGAAATCGGCTTGCACGCAGCGAGGCTGGGCGCCAAGGCATTGCTTACCGGAGGCAAGCGCGCCCTGGCCGCCTGCGC
>JADGQM010000227.1 GCA_017881795.1 Syntrophobacteraceae bacterium | reverse complement strand
CACGAAGGACACGAAGATCACGAAGAAATCTCTTTCTGTCCTTGATTCCCTTCGTGTTCTTCGTGGTAAAAGAAGGTGTTTTATTTTTGGACAACTCCTTAGTGGCAAAAGGAAGACTGCTTGTCTGCTAAACTGATCGTATAGGAATTTCCATCTCAGATGGATGACTGGGATTCTAAATCTGAAATCCGAAATCAACTTGACCGCGCTGAAGCTTAGCCGGTTTGGATTTTTTTGAAATCCGCAATCCTGCTGAAGAGCTCATGAATCCTGGTGAGAAGAGCAAGGCGGTTGCGGCGGATGGTTTCATCCTTGTCCATCACCATTACCGAATCAAAGAAAGAGTCGATGAATCCTCTGAGTTGCGATATGGCTTCGAGGGCTCCCTGATAGTCCGATTGCGCGAGGCAGCCCCCAACCGCTTTTGCGGCGTCGGAAAGCGCCGTGTACAGGGCGTGTTCAGCCGCGCTCTGGAAAAGGTCGGCATTTACGGATGTCTTCTCCGGTTCTTTGATGATATTGGCCACGCGTTTGAAGGCGCCGGCCACGCTCTCAAAATCGGGGCGAGACTTGAAGTTGGCCAGCGCTTTGGTGCGAGCAACGGCTTCGACCAGATCATCGATGCCCACCGCCAGAGCCGCATCCACCACATCTTGAGTGGTCGCTTCCTGGCTCGCCAGCATATGATTAAGACGGCCGAGGAAAAATTCCAGCACCCCCTTCTTGACCATTTCACGGGGCTCGGTCATTTTGGGAGCAAGGTTGACCATGGCTTGATCAACGAGCTCCGAGAGCGAAAGCTTGAGCGGCTTCTCCAGGACAATTCTGATGATGCCGAGAGTCTGCCGCCGCAGCGCGAAAGGATCGGCCGCACCGGTGGGAATGAGTCCCACACCAAAGCAGCCCACAATCGTGTCTATTTTGTCGGCAACGCTCAGCAGTGAACCTTCGATGCTTTCAGGAATGGGTCCCCCGGCCCGGATCGGCAGATAGTGCTCATAGATCGCCTGCGCAACTTCCTCCGGCTCGGACTGCAAGCGAGCGTAGGCCCTGCCCATGATGCCCTGAAGTTCCGGAAATTCCCCGACCATGCCGGTCACCAGGTCGGCTTTGCAGAGAAAAGCGGCCCGGCTCAGGGCGTCGAGGCGATCCGGCGCCAATCGCTCTCCCAGCCACCGGGCCAAAGCAGTAAAGCGTTCGGCCTTCTCCCAGCTTGTACCCAGTTTGGAATGAAACACGACCGTTTGCAACTGCGCCGCGCGATCCTCCAGGCGCACCTTCTGGTCTTCTTCGTAATAGAAACGCGCATCTTCGAGGCGGGCTCGAACCACGCGGGCATTGCCGGCCGCGACCAGACCGAAATCCTTCGGAATGGTATTTGCCACCGTTACAAAGCAGGGAAGCAAACGGCCTCTATCATCGATTACCGCAAAGTAGCGCTGGTGTTTCTTGATGACCGTGATGAGAAGCTCCGGAGGCAGTTTCAGATATTTCTCCTCGAATTCCCCAACAAGCGGCTGCGGATATTCGACCAGTTGCGTGACCTCATCCAGCAGCTCCTCATCCTCCAGAATCCGCCCTCCGACTTTGCGCGCCGCCTCTTGAACGCCTTCCCGGATGAGCCTTTTACGCTCCTCCATGGTAACCACGACAAAGTGTTTCTTCAGGTTTTCACGGTGGCTGTCCCAATCCGTCACCTGTATCCAAGAAGGGCTCATGAAGCGATGGCCGAAAGAGCGGTCGCCACTCTGCACATCCCCATAAGTGAAGTTGAGGATGTCTTTTCCCAGAAGCGCGACAATCCAGTGCAGCGGCCGCGCGAAGGTGACGCTTAGACTTCCCCAGTGCATGGATTTGGGGAACGGCACGCGCGCGATGAAATCCGGAAGCGTTTTCTCGAGAAGGATTTTGCTGGGAAGCCCTGCTTCTTCTTTGACGATGCAAAGGTAGTCTCCCCGAGGAGTTTCCTTTATCCGGATGTCTTCCAACCGCACTCCCTGCCCCCTGGCAAAACCCTCAGCCGCTTTCGTCGGTTTGCCGCTTGCATCAAAAGCCACTTGCCTGGCAGGCCCGATAATCTCCAACGAACAAGCTTCCTGGTGTTTGGCCACGTCGGGGATCATCAGCACCAGGCGTCTTGGAGTTCCCGTGGTGAAAGGCGTGCCGTGATCAATCCGGTTTTCGTTCAGGAAGCGCACCATTTCCATCGCCATGGCTTCAAGGGCCGGTGCGATATACCCCGCTGGAATTTCTTCACAACCCACTTCAAAATAAAATGCTTCTCCCATGGTTTCCTCCATAGGGTTATCTCTCATGCCGCTGAAAAACCGTCCACGAAGTCACACGAAGATTGACGAAGACACACGAATTGGGATTACTGCCCCGAAATCGTCAGTCCTCAATCCGCATTCCCACATCCGCCATCCGAAATCTGCTAAAAAGCTGTCCACGAAGTCACACGAAGATTGACGAAGACACACGAACTGGGATTACTGCCCCTCAATCCGATATCCGCCATCCGAAATCCGAAATCCCTAATTCCACTTCTTGAGCAACGGGAATCCCATTGCTTCGCGCTGGGCCACATAGGCGTGTGCTGCCAGGCGCGCCATGTTGCGGACCCGAGCGATGTAGTTGGTGCGTTCCGTCACGCTGATCGCCCCTCTGGCATCCAGGAGATTAAAGATGTGCGAGCATTTCAGGCAATAGTCATAGCTCGGAAGCACCAGGCCCCGTTCGTTAAGATGAAGCGATTCGGCCTCGAACATGTTGAAGAGCTGCAACAGCATATCGACATTGGCCTCTTCAAAATTGTACCGGGACCACTCCACTTCCCCCCGATGGTGCACATCCCCGTAGGTCACATTGCCGCTCCAGATGAGGTCGTAGACGCTGTTTACGCCCTGCAGATACATGGCGATGCGTTCCAAGCCATAGGTAAGCTCGACGCTTACCGGATTCAGGGGCAGCCCGCCGGCCTGCTGGAAATAGGTAAACTGAGTAATCTCCATACCGTCGAGCCACACCTCCCAGCCAAGACCCGAAGCTCCCAGGGTGGGCGATTCCCAGTCGTCCTCCACAAAACGGATATCGTGATCCAGAGGATCGATGCCGAAGCTTTTCATGCTCTCCAGATAGAGCTCTTGCGAATTCGGCGGTGACGGCTTAATGATCACCTGGTACTGGTAATAATGCTGAAGGCGGTTGGGATTTTCACCGTATCGACCGTCGGTGGGACGCCGGGAGGGTTCAACATAGGCAACCTTGTACGGTTCCGGCCCGAGCACCCGCAAAAACGTGGCGGGGTTGAAGGTCCCTGCACCCACTTCCAGATCGTAAGGCTGCTGGATCACACACCCTCGATCAGACCAGAACTTATTGAGGGCTAGGATCAATTCCTGAAACGTCATATTGCACTCCTTACTCGATGCGTGATAAACGAACCCTCCCTGCCGCTCATGCCATCGCCGAGCCCGGAGAAGGGACAAAACATCTTTTCAGATTGAGGTGAAACAGCGAATAATCATGTCAGGCTTCTAGCCTATAGGCAATGAAGCTTTTGGATGTCAAGGGAAAACAATGGAGAAGAAAGACTTCTTGAAGACACTCCTGGCTCTGGCTGAGCAGTGCGGCGTTCCGCTCTCTGAAGCACAAGCCCTGCTTTGCCATGAGCACATCTCCCTGATGCTGGCATGGAACCGCAACCATAACCTTACGCGAATCACCGACCCCAAAGAGATCATCGAAAAACACCTTCTGGATTCCCTTATCCCTGCCAGATGGCTCCCGCAGGCAGGCCCGGCACTGGACATCGGGACGGGACCCGGTTTTCCCGGCATCCCCCTGAAGGTCCTCCACCCGGAGCTCGAGATGCTGCTCCTGGATTCCCATCGCAAAAAGGTGAGCTTTCTCAAGACGGTGCTTTCCACGTTGCCGCTGCAGAACATCTCAGCGTTGCAGGGGCGATGGGAAGAACTGGCGCAAGGAGACCATCCGCTTGTGAATGGCCCCTTTAAGCTGGCGATGATGCGGGCCGTGAGGCTTGAACCCGAACATATTTCCGTCGCCGCCGCAAACCTTTTGGGGCCGGACGGCATGTTTGCCTGGTGGGCCGGCCCAAGTGCCGACCTGGAGTGGCACGACCAACATCGTGAACGATTTGAGAAGGTCGGGGTGACTTTCGCGGGGCGCCAAAGCTATTCTCTTCCTTCGGCAACTCAACCGCGTTATCTCTACATCTGGCGAAAAACCGAAAGCAAGAAGCAAGCAGTAAGGAGTAGGGAGTAAGGAGTCCCGTAAGTCCCTTTCACCTTTCACCCTTCACTCATCACTCATCACTTACCCATAATTTCCTGCTTCGTCTTCTCTCGGGCCGTTCGTTCTTCCAGATCGTCGAGAGCGGCACTGATTTTGACTGGGTACGTTCCTGTGGTTTGAAGGTCTCGATAAGCAAGGGGAAGGGTCTCCAATTCCTTCGCAAAACGGTCGCGAATCGGCCCAAGCGATTCAAATGGTCGCACCAGCTTGCCGTCGTTGATGACGACATCGAGTAGAGATTCTGCCTCCGGATGCTCTTCCCCCATGATGCCGAGCAGATCCTCCCGCATCTTGCCGAGCTCATCGTAATAGCGGAATACTTGTTTTCTCCCTACCCAGGTCTTTTTGCCGCTGCTCAATTTGAGCAGCGGTCTGCCGTCATATTCCACGATTTTATAAACAATGTCGAAGTAGGGCGCATCGGCAGAAACCCCCATGCGGGTGCCCACGGCGAAGACATCGATTTCAGCCCCCGCAGCAAGCAGTTCCTGCAGCTTGAATTCATCGAGGCTGCCGCTTGCAAGGATCTTTACATCAGCGAATCCGGCATCATTAAGCAGGTTTCTCACCTCGCGGCTGAGCTGCACCAGGTCGCCGCTATCGAGCCTTACGCCCCGCACTTTTTTTCCTTCGGCGGCCAGAAGTCGGGCGACTTCGATGGCTTTCCTGGCACCGCACAAGGTGTCATAGGTGTCAATAAGGAGGATCACGTTATCGGGAAAAGCCCTCGCAAAAGCCAAAAAGGAATCCATCTCGCTGCTGAAGCTGGTTACGTAAGAATGAGCCATGGTCCCAAAAACGGGGATGCCGTAGATCTTCCCGGCAAGCATATTGCTCGTTCCTAGGAAGCCGGCAAGGTAGCTTGCCCGGGCAACCTTCACGCCGGCATCGACGCCGTGGGTCCGCCGGAACGAAAAGTCGATGAGACCCTTTCCGCCGGCCGCGTGAACGCAGCGAGCGGCCTTCGATGCGATAAGCGTTTCCATCTGAACAACATTGAGCACCAGGGTCTCCAGGAGCTGCGCCTCGATGATGGGGGCCGTGACCTCAAGGATCGGTTCCTGCGTAAAAAAGATCCGACCTTCCGGAATGGCCCTGACGGTTCCGGTGAACCGAAACGCTCTGAGGTAGTCCAAAAAGGCAGGCGAGAACTTCCCGGTCGACGCGATATAATCAATCGCCGCATCGCTGAACCGCATTTGCGGGAGTATTTCCTTCAAATGCTCTAGTCCGGCGGCAACGAAATAGGCGCGATGGGCCGGATACTCTCTTATGAACAGACTGAAGGTCGCCTCGCCGGACATTCCTTCTTCCAGATAACTTGCCGCCATCGTCAGTTCGTAGAGATCAGTGAGCAGCGCCGGTTCATATTGTTGCCAGATCGTCATGCTTGGCCTCTCAGTGAAAGGTAGTGATGAGTCGCGCGCCATAAACCCGCTTCATTCGCTTCAGGGCAAAATCATGGAATTCAGGATCGAAGTCGGCGACGGCATTCACTGGGATAACCACGACATAGTCATGATTCCGCAGGTCTCCGGCGGTATCCATGACGCAAATGGAAGTGCATACTCCACTGATCCAGATCTCCTCAGGTTTGAAGGAGGCCAGGATCGCTTCGAGATCATTGCCGAATAACGCGCTGAAGCGAGTTTTATCAATCAACAGACTTGCTTCGGGCGGGGTCAACTCCGGGATTATCTGAGCCCCCCAACTTTCCTTAACGGCGTGCGGGGCGAACAGCTCGAATTCTTTGTCATCCGGAGCATGAGCGTCGCGCAGGTAGACAATGGGCCGGTTTTCAGCCGCAAACTGATCCACCAGGGAGCGGATTACAGGGATGATTTTTCTGGCTTCATCCCCACAATAGAGTGCTCCCTTTGGATCCATGAAATCATTAAGCATATCAATTACCATGAGTAGTTTATCAGCCATATGCTCCCCCTTTTGTCCCTATCAGGCTAATCTTATTGAAACTTTAACAAAAAACGTTTTCATTTGTAACTGCATGTTACTATAATTTTGGAGTGGCGAGCCGCCTGCGACAGAGCGTCATCTCGCTTTCATGAAGTGGGGTGGTGGAGAATCGTTTTGATGCCTGTGAACGTCATGATATGAAGTTTGAGCAAATCACCGTATTCACTCGGGACGAGTACCGGGATGCACAGGAACCTTACGGTTTTGAGTGGCGCCATAAACGGTTTGAGGTTGCGCATATCGTTGACCGATGGTACGAAGGCTACCTTGATTCGAAGTGCATGCCACTTCGCTATTTCAAAGTAAAAACAAGCGACGGTGAGCAATACATCCTGCGCTTTCACGAACTTTTCAGGGCCTGGAGTCTGCTTGTGCCGGATCAGGTCCTGGAAGAGTGTTCAGAAAGCTAGGAACCTGTCGTTTGGGCATGTCCGGAAGGAGAGCCTATTGATCAAAATCGCAGTCATCGATGGTCAAGGCGGTGGTATCGGAGCAACAGTGATCAAGAGAATCAGAGAGATGTACAGCGAAGAGATCGAATTGTGGGCTCTCGGAACCAATGCCATTGCCACGTCCCAAATGATGAAAGCGGGCGCCAAC
>JADGQM010000226.1 GCA_017881795.1 Syntrophobacteraceae bacterium | reverse complement strand
AGTGCCGCACCCCAGTGCGGCCATTATGATGACAAAAGCAAAGCTAGCCGCTCTGGGCAGCGACTATCCCAGGTCTGCACTGGGGTGCAACACTCCCCGCATCGGGGATGGTATTCGCGGGGATACGTTCCCCATTTCGATTCGCCCCATGTCATCCAGCACATCACCTACCGCCTAGCCGATTCGCTTCCCGTGGCGGTGCTGGAACAAATGAAGGCAGAAGTAGAGTCATCGGTCCGGGATGACGAGAAACGCAAAGCTGAACTGCGCCAACGGATTGAGATCTATCTTGACGCAGGGCATGGTTCCTGTGTGCTGCGGGTGCCGGAGGTTGCAGCGTGCGTGGTGGATACGTGGCATCATTTTGATGGAGATCGGTATCGTCTCTTGGAGTGGGTCGTTATGCCTAACCATTGCCATGTATTGATTGAACCGCTGGAGGGCGCTCCTCTGGGAAAGATCGTGCTGCCCTGGAAGAACTATACGGCGCGGTTTATTAATGAATACAAGAGCCGCATTGAGAACAGCATTGGGAGCCGCACTGGGGTGCGGCTCTCCCAGGTGTGGCAGCGGGAGTATTGGGATCGTTTCATCCGCAACGAGCGTCACTTTGAAGCGGCGAAGAGTTATATCGCGATGAACCCGGTGAAGGCGGGGTTGGTGGAAAAAGCTGAGGATTGGCGTTGGGGTAGTGTGAAACAAAGAGGTGAAAAAGATCGAGGGGAATAAGAGGGAGAAGGCCGCACTGGGGTGCGGCGATCCCGGAGGCGGCTACACCGAAGAAACCTTGGTCGAGCAACCGGCCACCGCCCTGCTGGGTGAGTTGGGCTGGAAGACGGTCAACGCCTATCACGAGCTCGACCGCGGCGCCATCAGACTGAGACGCAAGGTTACCTCACGACCGATCCGTCCGCCATCCAGGCCGCGGCCCCAGCAAGCTGGGACGTGAGTCGCGCATGAATAACCACTCGGGAAAGTGCTCCCCGCGGCGCCAGCACGCTGGGACGCGAGACCAAAGCCGAAGTCATCATCAAGGTTCGCCTGCGCCCGGCCTTGCAGCGGCTTAACCAGGATGTGCCCAAGGAGGCCATCCACCAGGCCATCGACGAACTGACTCGCGACCGCTCGCGCATGAGTTAGGTGGTCGCTAACCGCGAGATCTATCTGCTACTCAAGAACGGCGTCCGCGTCCCCGTGCCCGATCCCGAAGGCGACGGCGGAACGGTGGAAGTGGTGCGGGTGATGGATTGGGGCGATCTGACTAATAACGACTTTCTGGGCTGTTCGCAGTTCTGGGTCACGGGCGAGATGCACACCCGTCGCACCGGAAACACAGCAACGCCATCGAGAAGGCCTTTGCCAAGGAGTTATTGAAGGTCTGCAGCAAACTCGTTGTCATGGCGGTTATGAAACGCGCTCCGGCAAGCTCCTCACGGTTCGGTTGATTCACCGAAGTCCTTGGTCCACTGGTCGATTCTCTTGTAGATGGAGCCTTTCGGATAAAAGTCCAGAGCGCCCATTTCTTTGATGCGGGCCATGTCTTCGTCGGGGAGGAATCCACCGGCGGTGATGCGGATGTGGGAGACCCCATTTTCATCCAGCAGTTTGAAAAGCTTGGCGAAATCTTCAAGGTTGGCACCAGGCAGGATGGTGATTCCAATGTGATCAACGGCTTCCTGAATCGCCGAAGCGACGATCGCCTGGGGATCTTGAAGATCGGTATAGACTACCTCAAAGCCAGCCTCACTGCATGCGTTGGCAAGCTTGAGCATGGCATTCGCATAACCGCTGCCAAACCTCGCCACCAAAACTCTGAGCTTTCTCCTGGTCATGAGTGATCCTTTCACATTGAATGGGCAATAGGCTAATCGATTGATCGAGAAAAAACGGCGTCCCAACGTTGCTCTCAGGGTGAGAATTAGCCGCGAGCTCAAGAAATGTCAAATACTTCCACGAAAGGATTCTCACCACAGAGGGCGCAGCGTAGTCCATGACTGCAACCAAAAAAGATCCACCGCAGAGACGCAGAGGTCGCAGAGAAAACAATAACTTAGGGTAAAATCCTGACAGACTTTCAAGAAATCGCAGGCCAGCAGTGCAGGAACCGCCGAGGCAGCCCAAGCAGTCTACCGCTATTCGCAACATTGCTTCGGATGTCACGGAAACTTTTACCTACCGTAACAGGACTGTAACATTCGCCTTATAAAGTGCTAGCGAAAATCGCGGTGCACCGGGTTTTTGGTTATTGTGTGGCAACATGAAAAATTGTGAAACAGAGTGAAAACTCATAGAGGAGTGGCATGATGAAATCGAAGTGGTTGGTTTTGGCTGCAGCATTTTTGGTATGCTTGATGGCAGGCGGCGCTTCAGCCGGGTCGATCCGGATGGATGGGTCGACAACGGTGCTGCCGATTGCACAGAAGCTTGTTGAGGCGTACATGAAAGAACATCCCGAGGTGAACATCAGTGTCTCCGGAGGCGGTTCGGGGAACGGCGTCAAAGCGCTCATCGACGGGACCACCAACATTGCCAACAGTTCACGTTTTTTGAAGGATGAAGAGGTCAAACTGGCATTCGAAAAGGGCGTCTATCCGGTGCCTTTCGCCATTGCCTATGACTGTATCGTTCCGGTGGTTCATCCCGATAATCCCCTTAGTGATATTTCCATGGCGCAGCTCAAATCGATCTACATGGGCGAGATCAAGAACTGGAAGGAAGTGGGTGGTCCGGACAAAGAGATCGTAGTGGTTTCACGCGACACCTCGTCCGGAACCTATGAGGTTTGGGAAGAGAAGGTCATGAAAAAGGAACGCGTCTATGCGGGGGCTCTGCTGCAGGCTTCCAACGGGGCGGTGGCGCAGACCGTTTCCAAGAATAAGAATGCTATCGGCTATCTGGGCATCGGTTACGTGGATAAGAGTGTGAAGGCGCTCACGGTGAGTGGCATCCCCGGGAACGAAGAAACGGCGCTCAGCGGGAAATTCCCCGTCTCCCGTGCGCTCTTCATGTTCACGCGCGGATGGCCGACCGGAGAGATCCTCAATTTTATCAACTACGTCCTCAATCCGCAAAAGGGCCAGAAATTCGTGCACGAGGCGGGGTTTGTACCGTTGTATTAGAGCGACGAAAACGGGGGGCAAAGGCGGGGATAAACCCCGCCACTACGCAGCATGGAGATCGGGGTTGTCCGGAGCTGTAGGGGCGGACTTGATGTCCGCCCGAGCGGGTTTAAATGACGATACTGCCTGCCGTCTCCCATCATCAGGAGGGGAACGCAACATGAAAAGCGAGGAAGCGTGAAGACCCGGCAAACGAGAGACAAGTTCATTCGTCTGGGCTTTTTGGTCATGGCATCCATTTCCATTCTGGTGCTTTTCATGATCCTCGTATTCCTTTTCGCGGAAGGCGTGCCCATTCTCAAGAAAGTGTCCATATGGGGCTTTGTCTTTGGGCAAGAATGGTACCCCACCTCCTCACCTCCCGATTTTGGCATATTCCCTTTGTTGGTGGCTTCTCTTGCTGTTACCTTTCTCTCCGCACTGATGGCCATCCCCCTGGGAGTCATGACGGCCATCTATCTTGCTGAAATCGCTTCGGCCCGGTTTCGCGAGATGGTAAAGCCCCTTGTTGAGTTGCTGGCGGCCTTGCCGTCAGTCGTCATAGGCTTTTTTGGCATGGTTGTGGTTGCTCCTTTCTTACAGGATACGCTTGATCTTGCGACCGGATTGAACCTCTTCAACGCCTCGTTGATGCTGGCTTTTATGTCGGTCCCTACGATCTGCAGCATCTCCGAGGATGCGATTTACAGCGTCCCCCGGGAACTGAAGGAAGCCTCGCTGGCGCTGGGGGCCACGCACTGGGAGACCATCCGGCGGGTCATGATCCCGGCCTCGCTGTCAGGGATCAGCACGGCCGTTATCCTGGGAATGTCCCGTGCCATCGGGGAAACCATGGTCGTTTTGATGGTGGCGGGTGGGGCGGCCATGATCCCGACATCCATCTTTAAGCCGGTGCGGCCCATGCCGGCGAGTATCGCGGCGGAAATGGCCGAGGCTCCGTTTCGCGGCGATCACTATCATGCGTTGTTTGCAATCGGTGTTGTCCTTTTCCTTTTTACCCTGTGTTTCAATCTGGTGGCGGACCACATTGCCCAGAAACACAAGCAGGTGGGGGCGGCTACTCTTTAACAAGCCTGGAAGGAATGGCGCTCATGGACGCTCATAGCGACAGTGCTCGCGGTGATCTTTCGCGTAAAAGGGGAAAGGTGCGTTCGCAAGAAAAACTTGGAGGGAATGCCCTGGCTGCGTCGCAGACGAAATCTCTTGCCCGTACTCGCCGGCTGATGCAGACCGGATTTTTCAGTCTATTCCGGGTGGCAGCTTTGATCAACGGGTTGGCGCTCTTGATCGTCGTTGCGTTTTTACTCCTGAATGGCTGGCGTGCCATCAACTGGACGTTTCTCAGTCAGGCCCCACTGGATTCCATGACCAGGGGCGGCATCTTTCCTTGTATCGTGGGCACCTTTTTCTTGAGCTTCGGGGCTATGCTGGTGGCTTTTCCATGGGGAGTGGCATCGGCCATTTATCTCCATGAATATGCACAGCCGGGACCAACGCTGCGGGTGATTCGCCTCGGGATCAATAATCTTGCGGGGGTGCCATCCGTCGTCTTCGGCCTTTTCGGACTGGCCTTTTTTGTCATCTGGTGCAATTTGAAGGTAAGCGTGCTGTCGGGAGCTCTGACTCTGGGGGCGCTCATTCTGCCGGTCATCATCGGCACGGCGGAGGAAGCCCTGCGGGCGGTGCCGGCGACCTACAGGGAAGCATCTCTCGCCCTGGGGGCTACCAAGTGGCAAACCATCTACCGCGTGGTCTTGCCCGCGGCCTTTCCCGGGATGTTGACCGGATGCATTCTTGGGGTCAGCCGGGCGGCGGGAGAAACCGCTGCCATCATGTTCACCGCCGCAGTATTCTTCACGCGCCAATTGCCTTCCTCCATCTTTGATCCGGTGATGGCTCTGCCGTATCACATTTACGTTCTCGCCACTGCGGGAACCCAGATTGAGCTCACCCGCCCGCTCCAATACGGCACCGCCCTGGTGCTCATTGCCCTGGTTTTCAGTATGAACCTGATTGCGATCTTCTATCGCGCCCGACTCCAAAGAAGGTTCTGATTTCATTCCAGGCAATGGTGCTTGATGTTGACTCCTTTGTTGATGAAGATGACACTTTCGGCAATGTTCGTCGCCTGATCGGCAACGCGCTCCAGGCAGCGGGCCGCGATGATTGTTTGCACTGACCTCTCCACGGCCGGGAGCTCTTGGACCATATACTCCAGGAGATCCTTAAGGACTCTGACATTCATATCATCGGCCGCATCGTCCATCTGGCAAACCTCCATCGCTTCATCTGAGTTCTCATTAACAAAAGCGTGGATAACCGTGCGGAACATGTCCAGAGCAATCTGTCCCAGTTGTTCCATGGCCGGATTGGGGGGCAGGGGCGGTCGGCTGCTCAGGAATTGCGCTCGCTGGGCGATGTTGACCGCCTGATCCCCGGTCCGTTCCAGATCCACCGCAATCCTCATACACCCGACGATAAAGCGCAAGTCGCGGGCCATAGGCTGGTCCAGGGCGAGCAGGCGAAGGGACTGCCTGTCGATACTGACCTCTAACATATTGATCGCCTGATCGCTCTCGACAACCTCATCGGCGAGTTGCATGTCACGTTCCAGGATGGCTCGAATGGACTTCTCCAGGGCCCTTTCCGACAAAGCTGCCATCTGGAGGATCATCATTTTGAGCTCTTCCAATTCCTTATGAAAACGACTCTCCATTTGCTAGACTCCTAACCAAAGCGGCCAGTGATATAATCTTCGGTCTGCTTGATCTTCGGTTTTGTGAAAAGAGTTTCGGTTACATCCATCTCAATAAGCTTGCCCATGTAGAAAAAAGCCGTGTAATCAGATACCCGTGCAGCCTGTTGCATATTGTGTGTAACGATGACGATGGTGTACGTCGCTTTGAGCTGATCGATTAACTCTTCGATTTTCTGTGAGGCAATGGGGTCGAGGGCAGAAGCGGGTTCATCCATCAGCAGGATTTCCGGCTCCACCGCGAGGGCCCGGGCAATACAGAGGCGCTGCTGCTGGCCGCCGGAAAGACTGAGCGCAGAACCATGGAGCCGATCCTTCACTTCATCCCATAGGGCTGCCTGCCGCAGGCTCTGTTCCACCCGTTCGGCGACGAACAGTCGATCCTTGACTCCGTTCACCCTCAAGCCATAGGCTACGTTCTCGAAGATTGTCTTGGGAAACGGGTTGGGTTTTTGAAAGACCATGCCAACCCGGCGCCGCAGGCTCACCACATCCACTTTCGGATCGTTGATATTCTCATTAGCCAAAATGATCTCGCCTTCCACCCGACTGGTTGGAATGAGATCATTCATCCGGTTCAAGCAGCGCAGGAAGGTGCTCTTGCCACAACCCGACGGGCCAATAAGAGCGGTCACCTGATTCTCATAGAAGTCGAGAGATATATCCTGCAATGCATGAAAATCACCATAATAAAAATTGAGGTGCTTTGCTGCGATCTTAACGAGGGTGCTCATTTCCTTATCCTTACTTGAAAAACAGTGGTCAGTTATCGGTTATCGGTTATCTGTTTCAGTTATCAGTGAATAACTATCAATTATCAGCAAGTTAACCACTAAGGGTAGTTGCACCGTTACTGAGTTGAATATAGCCGCCCACATTTTCAAGCATCCCAATACAAGCATTTTACAACGACTGATCACTCCCTTCTCTCCACTAATCACTAATCACTAATCACTAGCCACTAGCCACTAGCCACTGATAACTGATAACCGATAACCGATCACTGTACTCTGATCACTCCTCC
>JADGQM010000225.1 GCA_017881795.1 Syntrophobacteraceae bacterium | reverse complement strand
CAAAGATGCGCAGATCTCAAGTTTACCATCCGCCCGATAAAACAATAAATATAACTACAGATAAACTCACAGCAAAGTGGGAGGCTTTATTTTCAAAGATCGGCAAGGACGGTATTCTCTTCGAGTCATATCGCGGAAGACCCGAGTTCATTCGTGTTAATCCGTGGCCAAATCAGCGCTGCATTCTTTTGAATCGTGCCAGGGCCAGGAGGGGGAAGGCTACCGAATATGTTCTTTCATGGTACCACATCGATTCACAGTAGATGCCTACCGGTGTCCTGTTCCATAAACCATCCGGATGCTGGTGCTCGGTCAGCCACTCTATCCCCTCTGTCACGGCGGTGCCGATTTGGTTCCCACCATTGGACATCTTCTCCTGTGAAAGAAGGCCCATCAGGGCAAAGGCGGTTTCCTCGGGGCTGCTCCGTCCGTTGGCTCCCACTCCCCAGCCGCCGTCCCGGTTTTTGTTCCCGAGTATCCAGGCAAGAGCTTTTCTAGAGGAGGAACGGCTGTTTCCCATTGCCGAGAGCAGATTCAATGCCTTGAAGGCACCGTAGAAAGGGTTTGATTTGAGACCCGAGAACTCGTTTCCGAACCACAAGGGTTCCCAGGAGCCGTCTTTTTTTTGCATCCGTCGAACGTATGATATTGCGCGGGCAATCTCGGGAGAGTTCGCCGGGAGCCCGGCGACAAGGAGGGCCTCCACGACACTGCACGTTATGTCGATACAGCTCTTGTTGAAGACCAGGGACCCTCTTCCCCTGTTGAAAGTAGGCCATCCTCCGTTCGGGTTTTGAAGGGAGCGGAGCCATTGCACGCTTTTGCGAACGTATTTCTCGGAAGGGGACATGCCGAGGCGGGCAAGTGCAAGGATAGCGTTCGACGTATCATCGGCATCGATCATTCCGCTGTCCAGATGTGTCCAAGTCCATCCACAAGCGTTTCGCCCAGTGAAGACGTCGGTATTCTCCCTGAACTGGAGGATGAGCCACTGGGCGGCTCCTCGCAAAGCAGCGCCAGACAGGTCAAGCCCAGCCTCTGAAAGTGCTCTCATGGCGAGCGTGGTGTTCCATATCGAGAGGTTGGTAACGATGGGCCAACTTCCGTCCGCCCTTTGGCCCGCCACGAGAAAACCGGTGCTTTTCCCCACGTCGACTTCGTTTCCCTTCCCCGCGGCGACCGTGCCTATAACGACGAGGCTGGTGCAGACCGAAGATTCCAGGTAGCCGCCGTGGGATGGTTGCAGGCGGTTTAGAAGTTCGATCGCCCGTGGGACCGCAAGCTCGCGCAATCGCTTCAGGAGTAATCTTTTTGAAGGACTCTTAATATGCTGGAGCAATCCTATTGAAATGATGATTGGAAGCGAGAAGGAAACAAACGGAAGGTCAATTTTTCCAACGATTCGGGAAGGCAAAAGCACCGCTTCGAAGGGCAGGCCTCCCACCCCATCCCAGTCAGCCAATCCGGAAAGGCCACAAAGGATACCAATCGGGCCGGCGAATGTGCGATCGCTCTCGTAATATTTCGCGACTCCAGCCAGACCGCCGAAACGGTCCACGTACTTGTATGCATTCAGGCAAGGCTGGTGCATGCGGCTGCACTCACCGGCAAACTTCAGGGCGGCGAGCGAAGCAATCGTCGTCGGGAGGTTGCTCGGTGAAATATCGGTATCGCCCCAGCCCCCATCGTCATTCTGGTGATAAACAAGCCATTCCAGGGCCTTGGATACCCGGTTTGCGTGCAGAGTGCCGTCGAGCAGATGGAGGGCGATCGATGCAACAGCCGTTGCAAAAGGGCTCGATGCGAGTTCCCCCTCCCAATGTCCTTCCTGTTCTTGATCCGATAAAAGGCGGTTTGCCGCCGATTCGATACAGCTATCGACCCTTGCGGCAAGGCCCGATCGGGCAGAGGCTCCGACCTTCATACAGACAACCTCCGGCGAAGAAGTTTTTCCAAGAATCTCAAATTACAATCGACAACCAGATCGGGTCAATCGAGAATCGATTCAGGGCGGATAATGGAATCGGACGCAATTCGCGGGGGATCAAACATTCGACAAATCCTTGCGGAAAAATTCCGTGAAGCTTAAGATTAACTGGCAGGTCACGGATTCTCTGAATGCATTCCTCCCGCGCATTCGTAGCGCGTTTGATCTCCTACTCGAGTCCGCGGACGACAACAGGAGTCTCATAAACATGGCGACGACCGAATTCACCGGTGATGACGTGAAAGACAGGAGAACCGAATGGTTTGTTCCGCGTTTCGGTTCCCTGAAGTTCAGGCTCATGATCGGCTTGCTTTTTCTTCCCTACACGGGAATGGTCCTTGCCTTTGCCGTACTTGGCTCCATGGCCGTCGGCACTATCCATTGGGGCAGGGTCCTGGCAATCGTTGTCATTTATTTCTTCGGGCTCGGAGTTGCCGCTCATGCTCTGGACGCCCTCGGGAGCAAGAGCACCAAGCCCTGGGGAACGGTCTTTACAAAGGCGCAGTTAAAGATGATGGCGGCTTCCTCCCTCATTATAGCCTACTGCATTGCGATCTACTATATGGTGTATTATGTTCCCTGGCTCACGGGGGTGGCGATTCTCGAGGGCTTTTTTGTTTTTGCATACAATTTGGAGTGGTTCGGCGGCAGATTTCATACCGATAATTGGTTTGCCTTCTCCTGGGGAGGACTGCCCGTCATTGCCGGTTGTATAATGCAGGTCAACAGGATCACGATGGGGGCCTTCATCCTGGCGATGTCGATGGCATTTCTCAGTCTTGTGGAAATTAAAGCCTCACGCCCGTACAAGGAACTGAAACGAAACCTTTCAGCTTTGAGTCCGGATGAAAAGAGCTTGATGGAAAGATACGAGTCAATCCTCAAGAGCATAAGTCTGGGAACTATTCTGCTGGCAATCGGAATACTTATTTGTCGGATTGCCGGTTGATTGCGAGAAAAGGAAAGCCGGAGAATGTTTCAAAATTTTGAGGAGTACCTCAATTATTCGAAGCCAAAGCTGGATGATGCCTTCAACAAGCAACTCTCCTTACTCTTAGGCAATAACGACAATGGCCTGACCGCTTTCGGGTCCGTATTGGGAGGGAAAAGAATCAGAGGATGCCTCCTGTTCATGGTCGGCGATATTTTGGGGGGATCTTTTGGATCCGCACTCCCAAGGGCCGTCGCAGTGGAACTCATTCATTCCGCTTCGCTTATCCATGACGACTTTGTCGATCAGGACACCACCAGGAGGAACCTGCCCTCTGTTTGGACCGTGGAAGGATCGCGAAAGGCAGTATTGCTCGGAGACCTGATTTTTGCGTCCGCCATTGCAATGATGAGCGATCTGAGCAGAGAGGACGGCCTTGCGGTATCCAGGGCTATTGCCCTGGTTTCGAAAGGGGCTTACACCGAACGGCTGGACCCGCGGATGTTGGCGAAAGAGATCGAAACGGACCGTTTCGACAACAAAATTTATGGAAAGATAATATCCCTCAAAACCGGCATACTATTTGGGACCGCATGCCAACTGGGGGCCATTTCCGCAGGCGCCGGCGATGACCTGCAAAAGAGCCTCTTTGAGTATGGGCTTAAAATCGGTGAAGCCTACCAGATGGCCGATGATATTGTGGAAATAAAGCACCATCTTCAGACCCGTTCCATAAACAAAAACGAAATGGCGGCCCTCACACCAACTCTTTGTTATTTCGTAAAGGAAACTATCCCTTATGTCATACCGTTCTTATCGGGGAAAATGTCGGAGCTTGACCAGGAAGGGCGAGATTTCTTCCAGACCGTGGAAAAACTAATGGAGGATGAGATCCAACGACGGATGGGTTCGGCAATCTCGATTATCACGACGGATCTTTCCGGAAACGAGAACATTGGCCCGATGTGTAAGGCGCCAGGGGAATTGATCGGGATGTTTTTTAAGTCTTAGAGTCCGGCAAAATTAAGCCGGACATGGTGATTCTGAATTCCGGCGTTCAGGTTGTTCCGGTTGACTCCTTAAGGCGGCTATTTTCTGGCCGTAACGATGGCCGAGGTACCAAAAGTGTAGAATTCCAGGGATATATCCGAAAAGCCGTTTTCCCTTAAAGACCTGGTCAACTCAGTCACCCACCGCGTCGTTCGAAGAAAAACAGGCAACTCATAAAACACCGTTTCCCACTCGGGATATCTGGAGCTTCCAAAACCCTGCATCAGTTTGAAATAAAACTCCCATATCCCGGCAAAAACCGGGTTGGACGGATAAGTAAAATCATGCGCTATGAGGACCCCTCCCTTTCGAAGCATTCTCTTGATATTGGCAACCAGGGAATCGATCTCGGCATACTTGGCCAGATAAGAGGAGGTTATACAGTCAAAGCTTCCCTCGATAAAAACATCCTCGGCCCGCCCCAGGACGAATTCAAGATTGTTCAAGTTCAGACGTTTGGCCCTTTGTCTGGCAATACCGAGGTACTCATCCCGAAGTTCGACCCCGGTAACCCGGCAATCGGGGAATCTTTTAGCGATCTTGATGCTGAGAATCCCGGTGCCGGAGGCCTGATCGATGATCTGCCTCGGGTATTCTGGGACATTTTCCAGGATTTTCCGCTTCCACCATATGTCGAACCCCAACGTGAATACCTTGACAATATGATCGTAGCTGTCACCGGTCCCCGCAAAAAACCTCTCAACCAGCTCTATTCCGGATTTCATTTTGATGCCCCCTGATTTATTCAAGTTCTCACCCCGCCCTTGACACCGTATGAGCAATTCGTACAATTTCCTGAGCAATATTCTCGGGTGAAAGAACAAAATCTATACACCCGCTTGCTATTGCGCTCTCAGGCATATCTGGCTGTCCGGCGGTGTCGAGTTTCTGCGCGATGGTAATGCCCCCCACCTCTTTTATGCCACACAGCGCTGCAGCCCCATCACCATCATAACCGGAGACAATGACCGCGATGAGTTGGCCGTCCCAGTGATGCGTCAGGGAACGCAGAAAAACCGTAATTACGTCGGGCCATCCCCTGGGCTTTGATATCGGCTTTAGACGGAACTCTCCATCTAAAACGTGCAAATCACGGTGTGAAGGGATGATGAAGACATGGTTGGGACGGATGACTAACCTTTCCGTGATCAGTTCAACTGGCATCTTCGTGAAGCGCGGGAGAATCTCGTGGAGCCGGGTGGCTACGGTCCTCAGGTGATTAACGATGACGATAGCAACACCCATATCGGTCGGTAAATGCCGTAGTAACCGGGTATAGGCGTCAAGGCCACCGGCAGAACCACCCACGCAAACGATAGGAAAGTCTTTTGCATCACTCTTCGCTTCCATTGACAATTACTCCGTTTTTGATTCACTCATCTTCCTTGGATATGGTGAATACGAAGTTAGACCCGTTTGGACGGGCCTCGTACCATATCTCACCGCCGTGCTCGATGATGATTTCCCTGCAAAGGCACAGTCCAAGGCCGACACCGTCCGGAGTAGGACCTGCCGATGGCGCGATTCGCTCAAACCTGTGAAATATCTTTTCGCGATCTTCTTCAGCAATCGGTCTGCCGCTGTTGTAAACGTTCAGACGATAATGCGATTCGAGTTGTTCAAAACCAAAAGAGATGGTGCATCCCTTGCCTCCGTACTTGACGGCATTGGAGAAGAGGTTCCTGTAGACGGCCTTCAGCCAGGTCTTGTTGGCGCTGATGGTAATGGAACCGGAGGGAATGGCCCCCAGACGATTGTCGATAACAATCTCACGCCTGGTGATATCGTCGGCGAGTTCCTCCAGCACCACATCGATGATATCCTGCCTCAGGTCCAGCACCTCGCGTCCCATTTCCAGAGAGCCCCCGACGATGGAGGCTTTCCCGAGGTAATCCTCCGCGGTTCCCAGCAGGCGGGCGCAACGGGACAAAAGTTCCTGCACTGTGTTTGCCGGACTTTGATCCAGCTTCCCGTATACGCCTCGAAGCATGAGCTTCAAGGTGGAGGCAATGGCGACAAGCGGCCCCCTGATGTCATGAGACAGGACCATCACCATGTTCAGAATATGCTCGTTCAACCGCCGGACGCGTTGTTCGGATTCAAGGAGTGCAGCTTCCGCCCGCTTACGCTCGGTGATGTCACGAAAACTCCACACACGCCCCACGACGGTATCCTCAATGCGTTGAGGCTGGGAATAGCGTTCGAATATACGACCGTCCTTGAACACCAGCTCGTCCATGAAACTTACATCGGGTGTCTGGTAAAGCCTCCGGACCTTGTCCAGAAACGCATCGGGATTCAAAAGTTGATCAAGGACAAACTGGAGCAACTGCTCGTCATCCCGCATCGCTATTAGGGTCTCCGGAATCCGCCACAGTTCTAGAAAACTCCGGTTATAGCTGGTCACCTTCCCCGCAGTGTCCACGACCAGAATGCCATCCGCTGTGGACTCAAGCGTTGCGACCAATAGTGAATGGGAATCCTGTAGTGCCTCATCTGCGCGCTTGTGATCGGCTATTTCCACTTGAAGCTCTTCATTGGCCGTTTCGAGTTGTTCGGTGCGCTCCTTAACAAGGTCTTCCAGATGGTTACGGTAACGCTTAAGCTCCCGCTCGGATTCTTTTCTTGCGATTGAGTAGCGGACGGAGCGCTCAAGCATATCAGTAGTCAGTTGGGCTTTATCGAGATAATCGGCGGCTCCGGACCGTATTGCCTCCATATCCACTCCATGGTCCCCTTGGCCCGTGAGGAAGATGATCGGCTTGTCACAGCCTGCTCCCGTCGCCTCGCGTATCAGTTCAAGCCCGTTTCGAGATCCGAGCCAATAGTCAAGAAGATAGGCGTCATGTCCGGCTTGGCACAACTCTTTCAAGCCTTCCCCGTAAGTTTTCACCCATTCGAGAGAGAAATCTGCGCGACTAAGCCCTGAAA
>JADGQM010000224.1 GCA_017881795.1 Syntrophobacteraceae bacterium | reverse complement strand
CATTCAAGCGGTGATTGGCCCGAACGGGGCCGGCAAGACGACGCTGTTCCATTGTATCAGCGGACTCCACCAGCCCACCTCCGGCCGGATCCTCTTCGAGAAGCGGCAAATCAGCGGCGAGCCTCCCCATCGCATTGCCGGCGCCGGCATTTCCCGGACCTTTCAGCACGTGGCCCTCTTCAAGTCCATGAGCGTGCTCGAAAACATCATGGTCGGCCGGCACTGCCGAACTCACAGTGGATTTTGGGCAACCGGGCTGCGTCTTCCAGGCATGCGCACCGAAGAAAGGCAGATCCAGGAGAAAGCGGAGTCTCATCTTGAATTGGTTGGCTTGGAAGATGCGGCTCACCTGCAGGCAGGAACCCTTCCCCTCGGCAAGCAAAAAATCCTTGAAATTGCCCGAGCGCTGGCCACAGATCCCCGCCTGATCCTCCTTGACGAGCCTGCCGGGGGGCTCAATATGCGCGAGACGGAAGAACTCGGGGAGTTGATTCAGCGCATCTGCCAGAGCGGCATCACGGTCATGCTGGTGGAACATGACATGAACCTCGTCATGGAAATCTCTGATCTGGTCCTCGTGCTGCATTATGGAGAATTCCTGGCGGCCGGCGCCCCGGGGGAAATCAAGGATCGTCCGGAAGTGATCGAGGCTTATTTGGGGGAGCAGGGATAATAATGGCCACCGGCCACGGGTCACTATTTTGGCTGATATGTTAACCCTCAAGAGCGTACACACATACTATGGCAGCATTCATGCCCTGAAGGGCGTTTCCCTGCACGTGCGGGCGGGCGAAATGGTGACGCTGATCGGCGCCAACGGCGCGGGCAAAAGTACGCTGGTCAACACCATCTGTGGCCTCATCAAGCCCCGGAAAGGCAAAATCGAATTTCAAAGCAAAGCCGTCGAAGGACTCTCTCCGGAAGCCATTGTACGCATGGGCATCGCGCTCGTCCCGGAGGGGCGACAGGTCTTTTCCACTCTGACGGTGGAAGCGAACCTGGAAATGGGGGCCTTCATCCATCGGCACAATGGTCAGCAGGTCCGGGAGGACATGGTCCGCATGTTTGATCGCTTTCCGATCCTGAAAGAGCGGCGGCAGCAGCTTGCCGGAACCCTCAGCGGTGGTGAGCAGCAGATGCTTGCCATCAGCCGCGCGCTCATGGCCAGGCCGCAGTTGCTGGTCCTGGATGAACCCTCCATGGGGCTGGCACCGCTCGTGGTAAAGGAGATCTTCAAGATCATTCAGGAACTGAAGCAGGGAGGCAAGACCATTCTCCTCATTGAACAGAATGCGAGGGCAGCCCTCCAGATCGCCGATCGCGGCTATGTCCTGGAGACGGGCAAGGTGGTGCTGCAAGGGGAAGGAGCCATGCTTCTGGAACATCGTGAGGTTCAAAGAGCATACCTCGGTAAGGGCGCCAAACAAATTTGGGAGGCTTGAGCTCCCCCGAGAGTAAAGCAGAAAGGAAGCCATCATGCCTATTTGGGAGCCCGAGGCGGAATGTATTTCGCGGGATGAGTTGGAGCAACTCCAACTGGAGCGGTTGCAAGCCACGTTGAACCGGGTTTACCGAAACGTTTCCTTTTTTCGGCGTCGTTTCAAGGAGTTGAATTTCCGCCCCGAAGACGATTTTACGGAACTGAAAGACCTGGAGCGGTTGCCATTTACCACCAGTCTGGATATCAGTAACAGTTATCCTTATGAGATGTTCGCAGTGCCTCTGCGGGAGGTGGTGCGAGTACACACTTCTTCGGGGACCAGCACCAATCCCCGCGTGGTGGGGTACACACGGCAGGATCTCCGCATCTGGAGCAACCTCGTGGCGCGCATCCTGAGCGCCGGGGGAGTGACTCAGGATGACGTCATTCAGGTGACTTTCGGCTATGGCCTCATGACCGGTGGATTGGGTATCCACTACGGGGCCGAACGCATCGGCGCATCGGTGCTGCCGACCTCCGTAGGACGCACCGAGAGGCAAATCAAGATCATGCAGGATTTCCGGACCACGGTCCTGGTCTCCACCCCTTCCTACACCCTGGTCATTGCCGAGCGGATGGAGCGGATGAAGGTGGACCCCAGGAGACTTTCGTTGAAATACAGCATCTGCGCCGGAGAACCATGGACAGAGGCCATGCGCCGCGAGATCGAAGAGCGCTTGTATGTTAAGGCAACGGACAACTATGGGGTCAGCGAAGTCATTGGGCCGGGGGTAGCCGGTGAGTGTCTGGAACAGAACGGCATGCACTTGCAGGAAGACCATTTTTATGCGGAAGTAATCGATCCGATAAGCGGCAAAGTCCTGGAGCCCGGCGCAGAAGGCGAAGTCGTCATTACCACGCTCAAGAAAGAGGCGTTCCCCATGATTCGCTACCGGACCGGGGATTTGTCCCGCATCATGACGGAACGCTGTCCGTGCGGGCGAACTTTCAGGCGGATGAGCCGCATCCGCGGACGCTGTGATGAGGTCGTGGTCATCAAGGGAATCAACATCATTCCCGAACGGATTGGCGATATCCTGGAGCAAATCAAGGGGGAACGTCCGATCTATCAGCTCGTTGCCACGCGCCAGCACCACCAGGACCAGCTCGAGATCTGGGTGGAAGTCACGGAACAGTTCTTTTTTGATAAAATGCGCGAACAGCGCGCTCTGGTGGATTTAATGCAGCAGAAGGTCACGAATTTTATCGGTATCACTCCGCGAATCAAGCTGGTGGAAAAAGGGTCGCTCGAACGGGACGGTGGAGTGGTTAAGCTTTTTGCCGATCGGCGGGAGGTTTCACATGCATGAATTGTTGCAGCCCGGGAGCGAGCGCAAGCAGCTCCTGTTGGGCAATGAAGCGATTGTTCGCGGCGCCCTGGAAGGTGGCGTCCGCTTTGTGGCGGCTTATCCTGGAACGCCTTCATCGGAGATCATTGACCGCTTCTATCAACTGGCGCCCGAAGCCCAAATCTACGTGGAATATTCGGTCAACGAGAAGGTTTCCATGGAAACGGTCGCCGCTGCTGCGCTCTCCGGCGTGAAAAGCCTGTGCGCAATGAAGCATGTGGGCTTGAACGTGGCGGCGGATGCCTTTATGACGCTCGCCTATGTGGGAGTCAAAGCCGGGATGGTCATTGTGGTGGCTGACGATCCTTTTCTCCATTCCAGCCAGAATGAGCAGGACAACCGGTTTTATGCGAAAATGGCGGGGGTGCCGATGCTTGAGCCTGCCACCCCGGAAGAAGCCAAAGCAATGACCTTGGAGGCGTTGGCGCTTTCCGAGAAATACCAGATGCCATGCATGCTGCGCACCACGACGCGGGTCAACCATTGCCGGGGGCCGGTAGCCTTGGGCGATCTTCCTGGCAACGGGTCCCCACCAAGGGGTACATTCACTAAGGACCCGTTCAATCTGGTGGTGATTCCCATGGTCGGCCGCAAACTGCGGCTGGCCCTGCTCGAGAAACTGTCCAGGCTGCAGGCGGAAGCCGAGCAGAGCCCCCTCAATTTCACGGTTGGCGAAGGGAAATGGGGGATCATCACCAGCGGCGTTTCCTATCTCTACGTGCGGGACGCCGTGCGCGACCTGGGGCTGGAGCAGCGCGTGAAGGTCCTCAAGCTGGGATTTACCTTTCCCCAGCCTCGAGCGGTAATGCGAAACTTCCTGCGCGGGCTCACCAGAGTCCTTGTGGTGGAAGAGCTGGAGCCGTTCCTCGAGGAAACGGTGAGAATTGTTGCTCAGGAATCCGGCCTTCGGGTGCTGGTTGGAGGGAAAGGGGACGAGCTGATCCCCAAGGCTTTCGAACTGGATGCGGCTAAGGTGAAGCGTGCCATGAGCAACTTCTTCGGCGTTTCCTACCAGTCCCCTGAGGTCTTCTCCATCCCGCAACTGCCGCAAAGGCCGCCGAATCTCTGCCCAGGCTGTCCGCATCGGGCGACTTACTATTCCGTCAGGAAAATTTTTGGAGATGACGCCATCTACCCGACCGACATCGGCTGCTACACACTCGGCATCCTGCCGCCCCTGCGCATGGCCGATTTCCTCATTTGCATGGGTTCGAGCGTGGCCACTGCCGGAGGCTTCAGCAAAGTTCTCGACCGCCCGGTGGTGGCATTTATCGGCGATTCGACGTTCTTTCATGCGGGCCTTACCGGACTGGTGAATGCCGTCTCCCATGACCATCGGTTCCTGCTGGTCGTGCTCGACAACGGCACCACCGCCATGACGGGTCATCAGCCTCATCCTGCGGTCGAATTGACTCCTCAGGGGAAGGTGCAACCCAAGGTCAATCTGGAAAACATCATCCGAGGCTGTGGCGTCGCGCGCCTCGCAACGGTAAACCCGCTGCAGGTCAAAAAAACTCAAGACGTGCTTCAGGACCTGCGCGAGCACATGCACGAGCCCGGCGTTTCCGTGCTCATTTCCAAAAGTCCCTGCCCGCTCTTTGAGAACCGGATGCTTAGCAGGAAGCAGAAGGTTGTCTTTGAAGTCGACGCCTCGTGCGACCTGTGCAAGAAGTGCCTGGAGGAAGTGGGCTGCCCGGCTTTCGTGTGGGAGCAGCCGGCAGCGGGCGCGTCCCGCATTCGGATCAATGCGGCTCTTTGCAGCGGGTGCAGCGTGTGTGCGCAGATGTGCAAGTCCATCAAACCGAGGCGGCTCGATGACAGCAAGGGAGGCAACCAATAATGGCTAGAGAAACTCGGGCTTTTGATGCCGTACGTATATTTTTTACCGGAGTTGGCGGACAGGGCACACTTCTGGCGACCCGCCTGGTGGGAGAGGCGGCGCTGGCCGAGGGCATTTCGGTAACCATGAGTGAAATCCATGGGATGGCGCAACGCGGAGGAGTGGTGGAATCTTCGGTGGTGATCGGGAATGCGTTCAGCCCTACCATTCCTGATGGCGAAGCCGATATCCTGATGGCTTTCGAACCTCTCGAAGCACTGCGTGCCCTTCCGAAATGCCATGCACAAAGCCTTATCATTGCCAACACCGCGCCTATTGTCCCTTTCTCCGTGGCCACTGGGCAGAGCACCTACCCGGAGTTGGCGGCGCTGCATGGTCTGATCAAAGAGAAGGTTTCGAACCTGATGTGGTTGGATGCGGTGGAGCTCGCCCGTAAAGCGGGTTCCGAGAGGGCTTCCAACACGGTGCTGGTGGGTGTGTTGGCCGGCAGCGGCCGCCTGCCATTGGGTAAAAGCAGTTGGGAAGAGGCTCTGAAGAGAACGCTTGCGCCGCGCATTGTGGGCATCAATCGGCAGGCATTTGAGGCGGGTTATGCGTTTAGCAGAGCGGGAGGTGTTTAAGCCAGCATAGCGTGCACCATCTACTATCTGACCATTTCAGCGGCAACGCCGGAAGCGGTATGCGTTATTTTTTCTCAAAGCTCTTTTTTTCTCCGCAGTTAGGGCATTTTCGTGGTTTGCACTTGGCCTCTTTTTTAAACCCGCATTCACTGCATTTGAAATCCGCCAAGGTCTCTCCTCCATACTCCACAAAGAGTCCACTTCATTTCAGTTCTTGGATCTTGCATCTCGGAAAAAAATTATCGGACTCTCCGAAACGCAAACTCCGATCCAATCAAGGCAAGCGCCCAACCTTCCACCGAGGGTCGTCATTTGAAGGCTTCTCCTGGTTTGAAACCGAGAGCTTTCAGAATCTTGGCCAGTGGGCAAAACCCAGTAAAAGATGACTGCAAGAGATTTGCCCCGACGAATGCCGTAAATAACAGCCAGTACGGGCTATGGATTCGGGAAAGCAGGAGACTCAGAAGAATGAAGCTCCCGGCAAAAGCAAGAACTAAACGGTCAATGGTCATGCCAACCTCCTTATCAAAGGGTCCAGTCTCTATTCTAACCATCCGCTGGAAGCTTTAAAGGAGGAAATTGGCCTGGGGAAGGAAAAACGGCTGCGACTGCTTTTCTTGGCTTTAGGCGCTTGGCAAGAAGCAAATGTCCAAGATTGGGAGACCGACGCGGTTTCAGAAGCCGCGTCGGTCTGGATGTCACGGACAAATATTTCTTGCCTGAGGCCTTACATGGAATCGGCGATCAAAACGTGTTTGAAAGTCACTCATATCGCCAAGCTTGCCTTCGTGCCCGCTCCCCCAGAAGCAAGTACAGCATCACCACGAGCAATCCCACATCTCTTAGCAGGGCCGAAGGCAAGCTGTTTTGAGCAATCATTGGTCCAGCGGAAAAAAAACTACAATCCGGATTCACATTGGAGAGAATGCCGTATGCAAGCACCGCAAGGGATATAAGAAGCACGCAACAAGAAACCTTGAGACTTCCCCGCAGGTCGAGCACCAAACCTACGCCAGCAACCAATTGCATTACGGGGAGTCCGATCGCGACCGGAAAAATCACAGCGTCAGGCAGCAGACTGCAACTGGAAAGGATCTTAACAAAGGCCCCTATATCCATGAGCCTCACTCCCCCTGTCCACAAGAAAACAATGCCGGTAAAGATCCGGGCCAAGAGACAAACCGATGTGGAAGGCAAAAAATCCCTTGGGACAGATGGTAACGCCAATCTCATGATGATTTCCTCCCCTTCTGCTTTCCTTTCCCATCATCTCCCCTGAGAAAAATAAGTAAGCTCAGGGTTGAGACGCACACCAGCCATTATCCGAAGGCGAAAAGTTACAAGAAGAATGCCAAGATTGGAGTTGGTTGGAATGATCGGGAAATGCCACAGGATGTGGCATTTCCCGGGAAGCAAAATCTGCAACGAAACGCGACTTCTGCACAGTTTGAGAGGCAAACTGTACAGAACTTCGGGCAATAGAGGACCGCTGGAAACTTTTCCCTTAATGCCGGGAGTTTGACATAGAAAGAGTGACCCTCACTGAAGGGGACTGGCCACCTCAAGGTTCCGGCGGGTTTGATTTCAGCTCATTTTAGTTGCTTTTTTCGACGGGATACCCTGCTTCCATCCAGGCCTTGATCCCGCCGGGGTAGCGGTAGACATTGGTGTAG
>JADGQM010000223.1 GCA_017881795.1 Syntrophobacteraceae bacterium | reverse complement strand
GGGATAACCACCGGGCGCGGACGCCAGGACCGTGGGCGCGCGCGCATCGGAGCCGCGCCCAAAGAAGTCTTCGTCTATCCTATCAGTCGTCATTGGCGGCGGGAGTTGCTCGACCCTTCCGAGGCTCCCGTCTATAAGCCGGTCGATCCCTGGGACTTGTAGGGCGCATTTCCAAAACTGAAACCACCTGGTGTTCGTCCGGAAACCCCACAATTCGTAGGGGCGGGATTTATTCCCGCCCGCACGTTGGCGAGAAACCATTGATTTTCGGGAGGGGATAAACCCCATATGCATCAAGCTAAGGGTCTTCCCAGGTGGAGTAATGCCTGTGAGCGGTTGCCAGTCGGATGATGGAAAATGGTTATGAACAGGACGAGAATGGTATGGGAAATTCTTCATGCCTCTAAGCCCTGAAAGGGCTTCATAAAACAGCCCAGGGTTAGTGGCAACGTCACCCTGGGATTGGAGCACCACGCTCTTTTCTCTTACCCTGAAAGGGTTAGATGAAGCGTCGCGTTGGCATGTCTTATGTAACCCCTTCAGGGTAGATATTCTTCTTGTACTTGGCACCCCAGGGTGGCGCTACCGCTGACCCTGGGCTGATTTATGAACCCCCTTCAGGGCAAAAAAAGTTACCTTGATGCATATGGGGTAAACCCCTCCCCTACAGCAATATGAGTTTCCGGATGGACACTATCTGAGCCCTCGCGCCATCTTCACGGCCTCCGGCCGCCGCCATAACCACCAGCTCATAAGCGGACTTGGAAGCGCCCCCAGGCCGAGGCTCATCCATGCCAGCCCCCAAGCCAATCGCTCCGATGACAGGGGAGCTCCCCGCACCAGGTCAAGCACCAGTCCGAAGACCCACGGACTGATAGCGCCCGCACTGAACCCCAGCACTGAGCGCACCGCAAAGGCGGCGCCGATGTATCGCGGTTCGACAAGTTCGGTGAGCGCCGTCGAGTAGATTGAGGAATCGGCAATCGCGGAGAGGTTGTAACATGCGGCGGCCACGAACAGGACCGCCAGCGGCCAGCCGAGCATCCAGCCGAAGGTGAAGGAGAAGACCAGGCTGATGCACGCGAAGAGCAACATGGTCAAAGTCCGCCCCCATTGGTCCGAGAGCGTTCCTCCAACGAGGCTGCCGAGCATGCTTGTAAGATAGGTAAGACCCGAAAGAAGGACACCGATTCCGACCGCCACAGCGCTCGGGTCGGCTCCCCCGGAGGCGGTCTGCGCGGCGGCGGCCAGATATGCGGGGAGCCAGGCCCACAGGCCGAGAAGTTCCCAACAGTGGAAGGTATAAGCGAGCATGGACAACACGGCGGGTTTGTTTTTCAGCACCGTCAAGATCGCAGGCCACATCGCCTGACTGCCTGGCGCCGCATGAATGACGTTGGGTGTGTCACGCAGAGTGGGCAAGGAGAGTACCAACCCGAATGTGGGCAGACTACAGGTGACCCAAAAGGCGAGGCGCCAGCCACCGATGGGAAAGAGCTGGCTCGAGACCACCACGGATGCCGTATAGCCGAGGGACCCGGCGGCGAGGAAAATCCCCATGGCTCGACCCCGAGTTGCAGGCGGAAAGCGCTCGGCGATAAGGGTGAGGCCCGGCGTATACGATCCTCCTGAGCAGAGCCCGGCAAGTCCGTAGAGGACGGCCCCCGAGACAAAATCTGAGGCATAGGCGGCGAAAACAAGAGCGCTGGCGCTCGCGGCAACGGCGCTCCAGAGGTAGGTCCGCTTTGCCCCAAACCGGTCACTCAGGAACCCAACGATGAACAGGGACACGAGGAAGCCCAGATGCCATGCCGACTGGACCATGCCGGCCTGGGCTGCGCTCATCGACCAGTCGCTTCTGAGGAGTGGCAAAGCGGCCGAGTAGCTCATAAAGATGAAACTGAAGGCTACCCGGGCGCCACAGAAAAGAAGAAGCCAGCGGATATCGTCACGGCGTGCAAGGTCCCGTTCGTCCGGCCTCAATACACCCGCCTCCTGGGCAGAAACATCGTTTCCACCGCACCACTTCGTTCAATGCAGCCGTTTACCGTGAGAATTGTGGGATCCAGAGCGTCAGAGGCGGCCAGAAGGTTATCAGCAATAAATCAACCATGAGTATCAGGAGAAAGGGGACGATATTTCGGATGGCCTCCTCCAGTCGGGCGCCGGCGATCCCACAGGCGACAATGAGGCAAATCCCCAGGGGCGGAGTCAGCATACCGATGGAAAGGTTGACCACGACAATCGCTCCCAGTTGCACCATATCGACTCCCAGCTTCGGGACAAGAGGGATCAACACCGGGACCAGCAGGATGAGTGCCGCAGTCGTTTCCACAAAGGTTCCCGCGATCAGCAGCATGACATTGATCAGAATCAGGAGCACGATGGGATCGTGGCTCAAAGAGAGCATCTCGGTCGCTATCGCTGCCGGAATCTCCTGTATTGCCATAATCCAGCTGAATACGGCCGCCGTTGCAATAATCAAAAGGACCACGCTCGAAATAAGCATAGAACGTATGACGATTTCCGGAAGATCTTTCACTTTCAGTTGACGGTGCACGCAAAGGCCCACGAACAGGCCATACAAAACGGCGACAGCCGCCGATTCGGTAGCAGTAAAGATCCCTCCCAAAATGCCGCCGAGGATCACAACCGGCGCCCCCAATGCCCACTTTGCTTCCCAGAAGGCCTGGGCCAGGTGTTTCAGGGAGAAGGATTCCATCCTCCCATAGTGAGACCGCCTGCATAAAAAGGTCGATACGACCACAAGGCTTATCCCGATCAACAAACCAGGCAAAATTCCCGACAGGAAGAGCTTGCTGACCGACGCGCCAGTCAGGAAGCCGAAAATGATCATGGGAATACTTGGTGGGATGACGACGCCGAGGGACCCACCCGCTGCCTGCACCGCACTGGCAAACCCCCGGTCGTAGCCCCTTCGCACCATCTCAGGAATCAAGAGGCCTCCGACCGCCGCCGTATCGGCGGCCGAAGAACCGGTAATACCGGCAAAAAACATGGAGGCAACGATGGCCACTGCGGCCAGCCCTCCGGGCAAAAACCCGACCAGGGCCTCTGCCAGGTGCACCACTCGCCGGGAAATGCCTCCGGCCTCCATCAGCGCCCCGGCAAGCATAAAAAGCGGGACAGCCATCAGCGGGAACGAGTCGGTGCCCGCGTAAAGGCGCTGGATCACCATCATCAGGGAGAATTCTCCCTGCACCAGGAAGGCCGCCAGGGACGACAGACCGATGGCCAGACCGATGGGAGTATTGATAAAAAACAGGAAAAATAACGTGACAATCAGTACGGCGGTGGTCATCGCTTATGCGCCATCGGAAGAGAGGAGCTCCAGGAGGTCCCTCAGGCCGTGCAGGAAGAACAGGGCGCCGCCCACGGGGATAACCAGGTAAGGCAATGCCGTAGATATACCCAGAGCAGCCGTCTTCTGCGCGGATACGAACCAGACGAAAATTGATCCGTAACCCACGAGCACCGCAAAAAAAACCAGGGAAGCCACCAACACCAGGATCTCAGAAGCCCGCCGCAACCGAGAGGGCAAACGATTCACAAAGAAATCGATCCCGATGTGAGCATGCCTCCTGTAGGCGGCGCTACCTCCCAGAAAGGTAATCCACACGAGGCAAATCCGTCCGATTTCTTCCGACCAGAACAGGGAATGGTTGAGGACATATCTGCTGAAGACCTGGACACCAATGAGGAGAGCCATGCTGGAGCCGATGATGCAAAGCAGGACTTCGGTCACCCTGCCGGCCCAGTCACTCCACAAGCACACCCAGTGTTTCATGCTTGCGCCGCTTTCAAAAACACCTCCCCAACGGAGGGCGGGTTTTTAACCCGCCACCACAGTGTTTCATTATTGCGCCGCTTTCAAAAACATCTGCAGCAGTTCTTGAACCTGCTGCCCCTGAAATATCTCCATATTCTTAATAGGGGCCACTTTGGATCGGAAGGAAGCGAGATCGGGATGTTCGTCCACGGTCATACCCGCTTCCTTCAGTTTGGTCAGAAAGCCAGCTTCGTTTGTTCGATTCCAGTTTCTTTGATACGCCGCTGCTTCCCGCATACACTTGCTTATCAGTTCCTGGTCCGCAGCAGGAAGGCCCTGGAACCACTTGAGATTCACCACATCAATATGGGCGGAATAAACGTGAGCCGTCAGAGTCAGGTACTTCTGTACTTCATAGAGCCGGTAATTGGCGATAACCGACAACGGATTCTCCTGAGCATCAATGGTGCCCTGCTGCAGTTCCGTGAAGATGGGCCACCCCATGGGCGTAGGATTCGCACCGAGCAGGCGCCACAATTCTTTATGCAGGGCAGACTCCATGACGCGAATTTTCAGACCGGCGACATCGTCCACGGTATGCACGGGGCGTTTGTTGTTGGTGAGGTTCCTGAAGCCATTTTCAGAAAAGGCCAGACCTTTGAACCAGGCTTTTTCCAGGCGGGCCAGGAGCTCCTGCCCGGGGGGACCGTCGAGAACTTTGTCGACCTGCTGGTAATCCGCGAAGAGGAAAGGATACCCGATCACACGGGCTTCCGGAACGAAGACATCGAACGGCCCGTCGGTAATGACCCCCATTTGGATGGAGTTCATCTGAATCTGCTGAAGAATTTCGGTTTCCGTTCCAAGAGTGGCACTGTGGAAAATTTTGACTTCATAGTCGGAGCGGGATTCGAGCAGTTCTTTAAATTTTTCTGCGCAAATATTCTGAGCCGATCCCGGTATCGTTACCAGTCCAAGCTTTATGACCTCTTTAGCGAACGCAGGACCGACGGGTCCGACGTGCATCAAGAACAGGGTTACCAAAACGACAACCAGAGTAACCAAACGTTGCATTACCATCCTCCCTTGCTGCTACCGGTTTCAGTACTGATTCCAGACAATTAAGCCTGACATTAACAGATTTGAAAAAATGAGCAAGGGACTCATGCGCAGGGAAGCAATTATCATTTTGAAAAACCAACACCTGCTCACGGAAGACTTTCCTGAGTAAAGTCTCCATGTGAAGGAGGATTCAGGAGAATGTAAAGAAAACAGCCAGCAGAAAGAAGAATGGCTTTACGATTGTCATATCACCAAAGACTGGGAACATATTCATATGATAGGATTCTCTCATCTTTCGTGAGTATGGTGGCGTTCTCTTCGCGGGCAGATGCAACGATGATCTGATCCGCTGGATCGCTATGGAAAGGTCGTGGAAGTATGGTTGATCGATAGGCTATAATCGGAGACAAAGGAATCAGCCTTAGCTTGGGCATATCAAGGGCTAAATCAATCCAATCTTCAGGATTATATGAAATGCCGAGCCTGCCTTTTTCAAGCAGCTTGCTGAATTCCCATGGAGAAATCGCGGAGAGGAGCAATTCACTATATTTACTTGCTATCGCCAATGAGCGCTGTTACTCTTTCTGAAAGATTCTGAGGACGCATATGCCACCATATCCAGGTATGAGTATCGAGCATAACCTTCATTTGCAGGATTCCCATATCTCTTCCCCAAGTGGGGATATAATATCCTTTTCAAAAACATAGGAATCAGCAAGCTTACCTGGTGTAGGGTTTTCATCTTTATTACGATATGGAATAATTTGGGCAAGTGGCCTTCCGCGTTTTGTTATTACAATCTCTTCACGCGTCTTAGAAATCTGATCCAATATTCTTAATGCCTGTGCTTTAAATTGACTTATTCCCATAGTTTTCATGCAAACCCTCCTCACGCAAATAATTGTAGTCAAATGGAATGACCATGTCAACGCATCCATAGAAATCTCCGAATGCTGAGGGCAAAGCTGACCGATGACGAGAAACGCGCTAGGGATGCCTGAATTGGAACCGACAGAGTCGCACGCCTCCTCATTCGCTCGTTCCCAAGCTCCAGCTTGGGAACGCAGAAACGGAAGCTCCAGCTTCCCATACCTCTTGAGTATCAAGTGGCATCCATACGTCGAACGAAGCTGGAGCTTCTAAGGAGGTGGGTTCCCAAGCCAGAGCTTGGGAACCAGCTTTAGCCAGATTTACGGGGAATTTTCAGACAGGCTCTGAGACAAACTGCGGCTGTTGGCACGTTGGTAAGAGGTTCCAGGATTTCTCCGGCAGCGATATTGCACGCCCGGCTCGCCTCGCTATGAACATAAATGTGGCGCCAAGGGTACAAGGGCTCAAGGGCCAAGGGCAACGGACCTGGAGAGGCGGAAGCCAACAAAGCGGGCGCGGGCGCCGGGCCCGCTGCCACCACGAATCGCCGACCGGCAGTCCTGCGCACCGTCGCCCCAACTGCCGCCGCGGATCACCCGGTTGGAGCCCCTGGGATCATCTGTCCAGGCACGACCATCATCCGGCGCTCCTTTATAGTCCCCATGCCAGTCATCCTCCACCCACTCCCGAACGTTGCCCAGTATATTACATAAGCCAATGGGATTGAGATTTTCCCTGCCAGTGCGCGGGTTAACCTCATCCACGGCATGGGCAACGGTTCTGCCTGAATCACCATACCACGCATGATCGGCCAGTTTTTCCACATCGTCACCGAAGAAGTATTGAGCGGGTTGGGCATCCCTGCCGCCCCTGGCCGCATACTCCCACTCAGACTCCGTAGGAAGACGCGCGCCGACCCAGAGGGCGAAATAATAGGCTTCCCACCAGGTGTTGCCGATTGCCGGATGGCTGTCGCCTCCATAACTCGGGTATTTTTCGCCGAAGGGAAACGTTGTCAGCAAATGGTTGGTCACGGGGTGTCTGGCCATGAGAAAAGTCTTCAACTTGACTCGGTGTGCCGGCTTTTCATCTTTTTCATGACCATTGTCCCCCATTAGGAAGCTCCCTCCCTCTACTTTGATCCACTTGAAATGATTGGCCGGATCATTCAAGAGCTCCTTCTGTCGGTCGCAGGCATGGTCCAGATCCAGGAGCTCATAGATTAGCCCGCCGGGCTGCAGCGGCCTGAGTCCCAT
>JADGQM010000047.1 GCA_017881795.1 Syntrophobacteraceae bacterium | reverse complement strand
GAATAACCGATAACCAGCAACCAAGAGCTAAGAGCCAAGAGCCAAGAGCCAAGAGCTAAAATATGGCGCAAAAGAGCTTCTCGAACCTGCTCCGCAAACTGAACGATCTTCGCCAGACATTTCTGGAAACGTGTCGGACCGACGTTCCCGGTTTGCTTGCGGCGCGCACTTATGCGGAAGCCTTCCTGACGCATCTCGGCGGGGCTGTTCAGGGGGCGGCTGTTCCTCATGACGGGTGGTGCCTGGCGGCGGTGGGCGGGTTTGGCCGGGGTGAGTTGAGTTTTGCGTCCGATCTGGATCTCCTTTTCCTGCATCAAAACCGGCTCATGCCATCGCTTCAGGAGGTCATCCGCGAGCTGACTTACGGCTTTTGGGATGAGGGCTTTGAGGTGGGACACGCCACGGCTTCTGCTTCCGAGGCTAAACGGCTGGTTCAGGAGGACTTTTCGATCCTCACCAGTTACCTGGAAGCGCGCTTCATCGCCGGCGATGAAGAAGTCTACAGTACATGGCGCAAAGCATTTTTGAAGAGCTTTGGCATGCAGCGTCGCCGCAAATTCCTGCAGAATCTCGTCAAGTATCGTGAATCGCGGCTCCAGCAATCCGGAGAGACGTCATACATGCTTGAGCCTCATGTGAAAGAGGGGGTCGGAGGGTTGCGGGACCTGCAGACCATCCGCTGGGCAGGCATGGTATTCCTGCAAAACACGGACCTCAACACCATGATGGAGGCCGATTGGCTCGCGTGTCAGGAAGTGCTCTGGCTGGAGCAAGCTTATGATTTTCTGTGGCGCGTGCGGTTGCAACTACACCAACTTACGGGGCGACGGCAGGACCAGTTGCTTTTTCCGGAGCAGGAACTGGTGGCCGCCCGGCTGGGATACTCGGACAGCCAGCAGGGGCTCGCCGTTGAAGCCTTTATGCGCCTCTACTACCGCCACACGGCGCGCATCCGACGCACCACGTCGTTTTTTCTCGAACGCCTCGAGGAAAGTCAGAGAAGATTCCCAAGAATACGCATTCGCCGCCGCATCTTGCCGGGCCCCTTTCTCCTCGATGGGCGGCATCTTCATTTCCTTGAGCCCGACTGGATCAGAAAAGACCCGCGGCTGCTCATGCAATTTTTCTGGCAGGCTGCCCAAACCGATGCCCATTTTCACCATCAGACCGGTGGTGTCATTCGGGAAAACCTTGGGGCTTTTACCGATGCTGCACGGAAAGACCCTCTGGTTATCAAGCAGTTCTTCGACATCCTGCTTCATTCCAGGCAGGCCTTCCCGGTGCTCCAGGTCATGCTGGAGACGGCATTCCTGGATGCTTTCCTCCCGGAATTCGTGGCGGTTCGCTTCCGGGTGCAGCATGATGTGTATCACCTTTATACCGTAGACGAGCACCTTTTGAGCACCGTCCGAGAATTGCATCGGATGGAACAGGGCCAGGATCGAAGCCTTGCTGATCTCGGTCTGCCTGACCTCTTCGCGGGGCTGCCTCACCGTCGCATTCTGTACCTGGCCGGACTGCTTCACGATATCGGCAAAGGGCACGGCAAGAATCACGCCATTCGTGGCGTGCCCCTGGTGCGGAACATTGCGGGACGCCTTGGCCTCGCTCCCGAGGAAACGGATCTGCTCTGCTTTCTCGTGGAGCACCATCTTATTCTTGCGGAAACCGCTCTCAAACGCGATCTCATGGATGAAAAGCCGATTGTTAAATGTGCCGTCACCATCGGCGACCGGGAACGATTGCGCATGCTCTTCCTGCTGACCATCGCGGATTCGCGAGCCACCGGGCCCGGCGCCTGGGGCGCCTGGAAAGCGTCGCTGCTGACCGAGCTCTATAACAAGGTCGACCGCATGCTGGCTCGAGGAGATTGGCACGGACAGGATCTGCAGGAGCGTTCTGAGGAGGTCCAACGGGAGGTGCTCGCTCTGGCCGGTGAAACGTTCGACCGGGAAAAGGTAATCGGGTGGCTGGACCGATTGTCTTTTCGCTACCTCCTGTCGCAATCCCCTGAAGCGGTTTTGCAGCACTACCGGATGGAGAACGAGCTCGCCAAACGCCCCCCCCTCGTGCTCATGACCCGGCAAATGGAAGGAGAAATGTGGCAGCTCACCGTGGCCACGCGAGACCGCCCGGGGCTTTTCGCGGTCATTACCGGCGTCCTCTGGCTTCGTGGTCTGAATATCCTTTCTGCCGATATCTTTACCCGGGAGTCCGGAATAGCCCTCGACGTACTGCTGGTCGAGCGCTTGCCCGATCCCCTGCATCCCGAAGAATTGTGGGGAAAGGTTGATTACGATCTGGTCCGGGCTCTAGGTGAGCAAAATTACCTGCATGAGCTGCTGGCTGAGAAGCGGAAGCCTTCTTTGTTGAACCAGAAAGGCTTGCCGCGCAAAGAAGATAGAGTCATAATCGACGAAGAGGCGTCGGACTTTTACACCATCATTGAAGTGTATACGTGGGATCGGCCGGGAGTCCTTCATGCTGTAACCAATACTCTCTACGAACTGGACATCTCCATTCAGTTGGCGAAAATTTCCACTCCTGGCGCTCAGGTTGCCGATATTTTCTATATAACAGATCTAAGCGGCAACAAGCTGAATGATCCGGAAGCACACCGGAGACTTCGCGATAAGCTGCTCGAATGCCTTTCCGACACGTGAGGATCTGTCACCATGAAGGTTTGTGCGCAGCGGAAAATTTCAGTACAAAAAAATCCCCCTGTTTTTTGTTGCGCAATTCATGCCGCTGAGTTATATGAATAGATCTGTCAGGGGTGGGATTCGGAATGGCGGCGTTTAATCGTTTGTCGAATGATCGCTGGTGGAGAAGATCGAAATCAGAGGCCGGCTTCGCGTTGGCGAATCAGTGCGGAAAGCAACCCATTCTTCTGAACTTCCACTTCCAACTTCCGCCATGGTGCCCTGTATGATGAGTTAGAGAACTATCTCATGACCGACACACAAGAACATCCTACGCCAGACATTCTGGTAGTGGATGATGAACAATCCATACGCGAATTCCTTTCGGAAGCCCTGGGCCACTTGGGACATCGGGTGCAGACGGCGCGCGATGGCAAGGAAGCCATTGAAAAGGTGCAGGAAGGGCATTTTAGTATTGTGATCACCGATGTGATTATGCCCAGAATGGATGGTATGGAACTAATAAGATACCTGGTTGAGAATCAAAAAGGTGTTAATATCATCGCCATCACCGGTCATACCATGAGCTATCAATACACCGATGTCATTGCTGCCGGGGCGTCGGATTTTATCGCCAAGCCTTTTACTATTAATGAGCTTGAAGCCAAGCTGAATCGCATCCTGCGCGAACGGCACCTGCTCGAAGAGTTAGAGCGGTTGGCGGTGAAAGACCCGCTGACGGGTTTGTACAATCGCCGCCTTTTCCGTAAGGTCTCTCGAAGCGAAGCTTTTCGATCCGTGCGCTATCACCATCCCCTCTGCCTCTTCTTTTTTGATATAGACAATTTTAAGGAATACAATGATATTCATGGCCATCAAGCTGGAGACGAGTTACTCATTAGATTTGCGAAGGTGTTGATGACCTCCGTGAGGAAGAACATCGACACCGCGTACCGGTTTGGTGGGGACGAATTTGCGTTGCTCCTGCCTCACCTGCCCGTAGATGCTGCCATGACGGTTGCTTACCGCATCGGCGATACTTATAACCAGTTGGGTTTTGGGCCGACGTCACTGTCCATCGGGGTTGCACTGTTTCTGTCGAAAACCGGAGACGTGGATAAAGACATCGACGATATGTTGCAACGGTCTGACCGGGCTCTGTATCATGCGAAACGCAATCTGTGCGGAAATGATGCCCATTTGGATAAAGAATCCGCCCAATTCCGTTCCCCAGACTAACATTCTCTCTTTTTTCTCCTCCTGGATTGCGTATTTCTTAACGAATCTTTTTTGTGTTTCCTCTTGACACCCCCCGACCTCTCCTTTATATAAGGCTCACCCTTTTGGAGAGTGCTGTCTTCGCTGCTAAACGATGGAGAACTCTCCAAAAAATAGTAAAGAAGCACTCGAACCCCGCGGCGCTTTTTGGGTTCCACCGGTACTCCAAGCTGCTGGAGCGGCATTGAATTGACTGATTTATGGCTTGCACGGTACAGGTCTTGAGAAAGAAGGAGGTGGCTGCCATGGGCACGGGTAAACCTGAGTTTGGCTTTGGGGTTCATCTGATGGTGGATGGCTATGGCTGTGAGCGGGCGGCGCTCGAGGACATGAGTCTGATTTACAACTTCCTCGACGGCTATCCTACCCAGATGGATATGACCAAAATTATGCCCCCGTATGTTTTTCGCTACGATGGTTCGGTTCCGGAGGATTGGGGGATTTCGGGATTTGTGCTCATTGCCGAAAGCCATATCAGCATCCACACCTTTCCGGAAAAGCAGTACTTGAGTCTTGATATGTTTTCCTGCAAGCCGTTTGACACCGAAATGGCAGTGCAAACCATAAAACGGTACTTCAGTATTCAGAAGTACGAAATGAAAGTCCTGGACCGGGGCCAGGAGTTTCCGAACAATATTCGCGCGTCCGCTCAGGTTGTCCGCATGGATCGGATGCTGCATCAGCGTTCACGGTAAGGCACACCTGATGAGCCATCTGCAAAAGATGGGGTCCAGGCTCCTCGAGAACCTGGGACCCCATTCTTCTTTTCTGGGGCTGCGCTCCACGGAGGAGACCTTCGCGGGAGCGCGCGCCGTGATCGTGCCCGCGCCCTACGATGGCACCACGACTTATCGTTCCGGGACCCGCGAAGGACCAAGAGCGATCCTCCAGGCTTCGAGAGAGCTCGAGCTCTTTGATGAGGAAACGGGCTCCGAAGCTTATCTTCACGGAATTGCCACCATCGAAGAACTGCCGGTTACGGTTTCGTCGCCAAAAGATATGGTGGAGCTCGTGCGGGACGCGGGCGAAGCCATTTTCGACGCGGGCAAGATGCCGGTGTTGCTGGGTGGAGAACACTTGCTCTCGCTTGGGATGATTGAAGCGGCAGCAGGGCGGTTCCCGGGCATGAAAGTCTTGCACCTCGATGCCCATGCTGACTTGCGGGAGGAGTACCAGGGAAGCAGCTACAGCAACGCATGTGTGATGCGGCATGTCATTCGGCATGCGCCGATCGTCCAGGCTGGAATCCGATCACTCAGCAAAGAGGAATTCGAATTCCTTCAAAGCCAAAAGATCTCCTGCTTTTTCGCTCATCAACTCCAGCAGGACGCCGGGCTCTGGGATGAAGTCGTTTCGTGCCTGGACGGCTTCGTTTATATCAGTATCGATCTGGATGTGTTCGACCCCGCGATCATGCCTGCAGTGGGAACGCCCGAACCCGGGGGGCCGGGATGGTATGAGGTCCTGGCGCTGCTCAGAAGGGTGAGCGCCGGATGCCGGATTGTCGGGTTCGATGTCATGGAGCTGCTCCCCATACCGCAAGTCGTTGCCCCGGACTTTGTCGCCGCGAGGCTCGTCTATAAGCTCCTTTCCTATATTTTTATGGACAATCCACACCCGTATTGATAAATGAATAGGAATGCATCGGTATTGTTTTGTCACGAAGGCGTTGTCTTTTTTGGGGTCTGGCCGAGGGTTGCCAGGGTCATGGTGACCGAGACGTCATAGGGTTAAATTATTTTCAGACAAAGGAAAGAAACGGGATTGGAAGAGGAGTCCGCGAAAGGCTTTCGACATTGGCTCAAAATGTGCCTCCGGAGGCTTGCCAAGGTCGATGACACCGAGAGCATCGAAAAAGAAATCCAGCAACTGATTGATGAAGGTGAGCAACAGGGGTTGATCTCCGAAGATGAAGGGGAGATGATCCAGGGCATCTTCTCGTTCCGGGATACGATCGCCCGTGAGATCATGGTGCCGCGGACCGATGCGGTGTTCGCCAATGGTGAAACCAAAATTGCCGATGTGGTTCAGCTCATCATCCAGAGTGGTCATTCGCGCATTCCCATTTACCAGGATAATATCGATAACCTCATCGGGACGGTTCACGCCAAGGATCTCCTGGGTCATTGTGAGATTGGGGAGCGTGAGGTGCGAAACATAGTGAGGCCGCCTTACTTCATCCCCGAGACCAAGAAGATCAGTGAGGTGCTGAAGGATTTGCGGGACAACAAGTCGCATCTGGCAATCGTCGTTGACGAGTATGGCGGCACCGCCGGGATCCTGACTCTCGAAGACATTATCGAAGAAATCATCGGCGACGTGATGGATGAATATGATGCGGAGGAAAAACTCATTGTCGAACATGAGGACGGGTCAATCTCCGTAAATGCCCGGTTGGACGTGGAAGAGCTCGAAGACTATTTGAACGTGGAATTGCCGGAGGGTAAGTTCGAGTCGGTTGGTGGCTTTGTCATCAGCCTTCTGGGGAAGGTGCCGAGTATGAACGAACGGCTGACCTATAATGACCTCGAAATGGTGATTGAAGCGGCAAGCAGTCGTAAAATAGAAAAAATACGCATTCGCAAAATCAGCTCCGACGAGCCCGGCTCGTCCCCTCCGGAAGGTGTTTCTTACTGACTCCCTGGGAACTTTGCTGCCCCGGCCCTTGGCCATATCGCTAAGAACCCCTCTTCAAATCAGGATAAATGCTTGAAGAACATGTGGTCTGGTGTGCTCTTAAGTGTATTAAGCGGTGTTTTTCTGACGCTCGGATTTCCCAAGCTCGGGTGGACCGGTTTTGCCTGGGTGGCGCTTGTGCCCTTGCTCTTGGCGTTGCGCGGCCGGACCCAAAAACAAGCGTTTGCGCTGGGCTGCCTCTGCGGCCTGGTGCACAATTTCGGCGCCCTTTACTGGATGTATTATGCGCTCCATCAATATGGCGGCATCCCGGCGTCTCTGGCAATTTGCGTGCTCTTCTTACCCTGCGCCTATCTGGCCCTCTACCTCGGCGGTTTCGCCTCGATCTCCCGCCTCTGGCAGGACTATCCGCTGCTCTGGGTCCTGGGGCTGCCCGGCGTGTGGGTGGCGCTCGAGCTGTTACGGGCGCACTTTCTCACCGGTTTCCCCTGGGTCAATCTGGGCTACACACAGACTCCATGGCTCTCGCTCATTCAAGTCGCTGACATCACCGGAGTCTATGGCATAAGTTGGCTGGTGGTCCTCAGCAGTACCGTTCTGACCGCGCTGCTGAACCGCTCCCGGGGCGGCTTCCCGGGGTTGTTGGTAGGCGGGATTTGCGTGCTCGGAACGATCCTCTACGGTTCCTGGCGGGCGGGGACGATTGAAGACCGGCAGACGGCTGCGATACCGTGGACGGTAGGCGTTGTTCAGGGCAACATCGATCAGAGCCAGAAATGGGACCCGGCGTTTCAACAGGAAACCCTGAAGCGTTATCGGGAGCTTTCCCTTCAGGCAGCCGCGCACAATCCCACTCCCGAGCTGCTGGTATGGCCTGAGACAGCGGCCCCGTTTTTCTATCGATTCGAAGAGAAGCTCTCCACGCAGCTCAATGATATGGTCAAGGAGACGGGAATCCCTCTGCTTTTCGGGAGCCCCGGGGTGACCCTGGTCGAAGGGGAGCCCCGTTTGCAGAACCGCGCCTATCTCGTGAATGGCTCGGCCATCCTCGAAGGGGTCTACGCCAAGCAACATCTGGTCCCCTTCGGTGAATACGTGCCGTTGAAGAAGGCCCTGTTTTTCGTACACCGTCTGGTTGAAGCCGCAGGAGATTTCGTTCCGGGTGATGATCCATCGCCCCTTATTATGGGGCGACAGCCGTTCGGGGTCCTGATCTGCTACGAGGATATCTTTCCGGAACTGGCGCGTGCGGCAGTGGAACGGGGGGCGACTTCGCTCATCATCATTACCAATGACGCCTGGTACGGCACGAGCAGCGCTCCTTATCAACATCTCGAATTCGCCCGGTGGCGTGCCATTGAATTTCGTGTTCCTCTGATCCGGGCTGCAAATACTGGAATAAGTTCTATTTTTGATGCTACAGGAAAATCCTGCGGCATCATTCCCCTGAACGAACCAGGATCTCTGGTCTGTTCGGTGCATCCTTTTCGCACCTTAACTTTCTACGCGAAGTGGGGAGATCTTTTTGCCTGGCTGTGTCTTTTGACTACTGCCGGCGGGCTGATTTACGCCGGGTTTGCCAAAAGGTCTTCCGCTTCCGCCCCTGCAAGGAGGCTATTCACATGACTACCACTGACATTGCTGAACTGAAGAGTGTTCTTAAGGAGCTTGCCCAACGCGTCGCCAATCTCGGAGGTCATCTTTGACATCGTCGGGAAGCAGGCGCGCTCATTGGAACTGGAAAAAATCACGATGAAGCCCGACTTTTGGGAAAAACCGGAAGAGAGCAAACATGTGCTCAAGGAGCGGGCGGACCTGAACGAAATCATCCAAACCTGGCAGAAACTATCGGCGGAAATGGAAGAGAGCAGTCTGCTCCTCGATATGGCGATGGAGGAGCAGGATGAGGAGGCCCTCAAAGAGGTCTTCGGGCAGGTCCAGGCTTTGCGGACCGGTTTGCGAAAGTTGGAACTGCAGGAGTTGCTTAGCGAAGAAAATGACCATCGGGATGCCATCGTGAGTGTCAACGCCGGGGCGGGAGGAACCGAGGCCCAGGACTGGGCGGAAATACTGCTGCGGATGTATATGCGATGGTGCGAAAATAAGCATTTCAAGGTGCAAATGGTCGATCTTCAAGGGGGCGACGAAGCGGGCATAAAGAGCGTCACGTTGACCGTGGCGGGCCCCAAGGCCTATGGGCTGCTCAAGGCGGAATCGGGCATCCACCGCCTGGTGAGGATCTCACCCTTTGATGCCAGCGGTCGGCGTCATACATCCTTTGCGGCGGTCCTGGTTTTTCCCGAAGTCGACGACCACATCGAGGTGGATATCAAGCAATCAGACCTGCGCGTTGACACCTTCCGGGCCAGTGGGGCGGGCGGACAACATGTGAACAAGACCAGCTCCGCGGTCCGCATCACGCACTTGCCCACCGGGATTGTGGTGCAGTGTCAGAATGAGAAGTCGCAGCACCGCAATCGCGACATCGCCATGAAAATTCTGCGCGCCCGGATGTACGAGCGCGAGCGGCGGGTGCAGCAGGAAAAACTCCAGGAAATCCATGATAATCTGGACGATATTGCATGGGGAAATCAGATCCGTTCCTACGTCATGCAACCCTACCGTCTGGTGAAGGACCATCGGACCGGCTTTGAGAAGGGAAATGTGGATGGTGTGCTGGATGGCGATCTCGACGAGTTTATCGAAGCCTATCTCTTCCATCGCATGACCGCGCGAGAGAAGAGCGTGGGTGGATAGTGGTTGATGGTTGATGGTTGATGGTCAGGGGTTGGTAGGTGGAGGGCGCTGGTCTGGGAACGCCAGGAAATTTCTGGAGCAGCTCCTCATGTCCGCTCGGGACACCTTAAACCATGAAAAGGACCGGCAGGAACCTGTAACCCGCAACTCGGAACGCGCAACTTTTCAGAGCAGTGACTCAGTTTGTGGGGCAGGCTTTCCAGCCTGCCAGAACTCTGGCAGACTGGAAAGCCGCTGAAGCGGCGCTGCTCCGCAGTCAAAGCATCGAGCGGCGGAAGAAATTACATTATTGTGCCAACCCCGCCATCTGCGGACGGAGACACGACATTATTGTTACACTCCGATCAATCCTATTTTACCACGGGTGCCCCGGCCGCATTTCCTCGCGGAATGATCTCAACCATCAACCATCAACCATCAACCACTATTCCCTCGCCCCCGCTGCAATCCATCGTTCGATGGTCGAGACTTCATCGTCGGAAAGCCAGGGCGGGCCGGTGAATGGCATGCGGGGTTCGCTCTGGCCCTTCAGCCGGAGGATGATTTCACTATTCGCCGGATTGCCTGGAACAATGACAGGGCCGCGTTTACTGCCTTTCAGCATGCTCTTCTGGTCGTCCAGCGATAATCCGGCGCGCGGTTCGGTTCCACCGTGGCATACGGTGCAATGGTATTTCGAGATGACTGCTGCAACGTCGGCATAGGTGGGGGCCTTGCCGGCCTCCTGGGCCGGAGTTGCGGCATCCGCAGGGTTTGCCGTTTGGGCGCTCGCTTCTTGGGCTGCCAGATACGGGCCTTCCATTAGCGTTGCGGTGAGCACTCCCGCCACAATGCTCAGCCCTGCTGCAAACACCATCGCAATCGACAATCGCCTCATCGTTGTTCTCCTTTCCAATAAATTGTCATCCCGCATAAGGCGCCCATATACCGTGAAGATAGCCCCCAACGGTCATTTGGACCAGTCGCTGGCCACCCCGTCACCGACCACCAATCACTAATCATTTGCCGCTATTCTCTACAGATCACGACCAAACGTCCACCCTTTTCACACTCTCTTTTCACCCATTTGACAAGAATCCGATGCACTGGTATTTTCAGGGCGCATGTGAGTAGGCATGCCCTTTCAGAAAGTGCTATGGGTTCTGGGGGGGAGGGCTTCAAAGCGGGATAGCAATGCATGGAAGTCGGTGGCGTGTCACTTTCGGACCACTGACGTCAAATCACTGATCAGTGTTTTCAATGAAAGGGAGTTCGTCTATGAAGAGTTTGACGGTGTTGGTATTGTCCATTTTAGTTTTTTCATTTGTTAACCTTGCCATGGGAACGGAAGAGAAGATGAAGCAAACGGAAGAAAAGACGAAGCAATCAGAGATCAAAATTGTGGAAATGAAGACTTCTGAGGGGAAGATCCGGATTGAATTATGGGCGGACAAGGCCCCCCAAACCGTGAAGAACTTCCTGCGCTATGTCGAAGAGGGCTTCTATGACGGCACGATCTTTCACCGCGTGATCGATAACTTCATGATTCAGGGCGGCGGATTTACCGCGGATATGAATCAAAAGAAGCCGCACGAACCCATCAAGAATGAAGCTGCCGGCGAGTTGAAGAATGACCGCGGCACCCTTGCCATGGCCAGAACCAATGTGGTCGACAGTGCGACTTCCCAGTTCTTTATCAATCTCAAGGATAACGAATTTTTAAATCATCGCGATGCTTCGCCGATGGGTTTTGGCTATGCGGTGTTTGGCAAAGTGATCGACGGCATGGATGTGGTGGATAAGATCGCAAAAGTGCCGACAACCAATGCCGGGCCTCATCAGAATGTTCCGGTCAAACCGGTTCTCATCGAGAGTGCAAAGGTTGAAAAATAGCCGGATTGGCGGAAAAGAAACAGCTCGTAGGTGATCAGAGCAGAGTACATGAATACCAAAACAACCATAATTGCCTTTACCCTGACTCGCCCAAGAAAGAAAGTGTGGTTCTTGTGAACGAGCAGGAGGAGCAGGCCGACTGCCGTCAGGAGGTACTTGACTAACAAGAAAGGCACGGGACCAAGCTGCATATAATAATACATGACGTAGTTCAGTTCCGTGGTGTCGCCATCGACCAGCGCAAGCGTGAAAAAAGCATCGGCAACGGAAAACACCAGGATGAGGATAAAGATCAGGCCCTCATCGAGGCCATAGAGATCAACGTAGTAATGCGTGGCACAGTCCTCCTCTCGCCGGATGGTTTTCCTGCGCCCGCGAAAACTGGCAAGGCTCAAAGGTGAAGTTTGTGTGGCTCGGCGATCCTTACCGCCACGCCGGTTCGGGGAAATACTCGGAGTCTCGTTGCCGCTTTCCATCGTCACGACCTCTTGTCTTCAAAGCGGGAAGTTTTTTCTGCCAAGCGTAGACTGACACCAGTTAGAATACCGGACAGCGCTCAGACAATCAATATCTATTCATCTTGAGCTGAGGGCGCAAGCCATGCCGATGGATCATTTGACTGATCCATAGTCCTTGATCACCGGCCGCCACGGCAAAAGGGGAAACTCCCTTGAGGAAGAGAGTTCTATCCATTCGTGAGTCGGCGCCGAAAATTCTATCGCTTCTCGGCGCCACAAGAGCCAAAAACCAAGAGCCAAGAGCGATCTCTGCCCTTGCCCTGATCGCTTTAGAATCGCTCAGCATCATAAGAGCCAAGAGCCAAGAGCCAAGAACTAAAAGCCAAGAGCCAAGAGCCATCTCTGCCATCTCTATCCTCGCCGTAACTGCTCTGGCGGTCTTGGCATTTGCAGGATGTGCTTCGGTGGGACCCGGCGTCGCACCGGTTTCTGCACCGGTGAGAGCAGAGGTGCTGCCTTCCCCAAACGGTTGGTGGTATGCTCGCTTCGCCATGAACTGGCCGCAGGGCAAGGAGCCGTCCTGGTGCGTCGATCCCCTCCTGGCTCATGTGGTCGTCTCCCCCGTTCTGAATCAGTACGGGAATGACATCGTGCTCTGGCGGTTCCACCGGAGAGCGGTGCGCGACCCGGCTGGCCATCAGTTCAGCTTCATTTTCTATGCTCCGCCGGAGACGGCCAGGGAAATCTTTGCGGCTCTTCAAGCGGATAGCAGGCTGAAGGCGATGAGGGATCGTGGTATGATTATTCGCGATACCTACGATGACACCAGCACGATCACGCGTCCGAACCTCGAAGACACGAGTGATCGCCATTGGTCTCTGCCTATTCAAAAATCCTGGCCCTTTTATATCATGGGGGTCAGCGAAATGTGGCTCAACCTGATCCGAGAAGTCGTGAGCCAGACCTCCGGTGACAAGGTTCCCCCCAACCTTGACCAGCTTCTTGAGCTCTACGAACAGGTCAACACAGCGATTGAGCAAATGTGGCAGGAAGAAGGACAACATGCCTTCCTGCACCACCTGAATGCCATCTTTGGCTACGAACCCATCGAAATCCGAGAGAACCGCAAGATGAACTTCTGAGGCCTTTTGACCGCAGCCATGCATGTCCCTTCGGGACACTCGAGAAGGCATAAAATGGAACTTTTCGAACCAGGGATCTTCCTCATGCTACCCATACCACTGTCGATCTCGGGCATGGTCGGGTTGCGACCCACCGTTACACTACCATTCGCTCGTTCCCAAGCTGCAGCTTGGGAACGCAGGCACGGAAGCTCCAGCTTCCCGTGCGTCTTGAGTATCAGGTGGTATCCAGAAGTCCGACGAAACTGGAGCTTCCAAGCAGGTGGGTTCCCAAGCCAGAGTTTGGGAACCAGCTTTAAGGGGAATTTTCAGGCAGGCTCTTAGTGAATTCCTCGTTCGAGCAGTTCGATAAGCTCAATGATGTTCACCTGGCCCGGGAGAACGTGGGTGTCACTGCCATCATGAATATGATGTGGGTGGTTTGGCAAATCGGCATAGTGGCGGGCATTGTCCCAGCGTTTTTTCAAGTGCACTCGCAACCCGTCCATCCATTGATACCGGTATTCAAGGGTGGAGAGGCTTCCCGCTTTCAGGGCGAAGTATTCGGATAGCTCCAGGAAGTCGCCATTGATGAGAACCAAACGGAGACGCACATAGCCGCGATCGCTCAGAATGCGCTCGGCGACAAGCTCTGCTGAGGCCACCAGCGGTGACGCTGCAATTCGGGCTTTAACTTCATTCAGGTAGTCCTGAACCAAAGTCATGACGGTTGCGTCGTAAGGTTTTGAAGACGCTCATGAATCGACCGGGCCATGTCGTAGCAGGCGCTCCACTCGAAGAAGTCGGCGTTGTCTCCCAGCTCACCTTCCTGAAAGCGCTTATAAAACTCTTCCGAGGCCATCACGTACTGCCCTTCGAACAGCCTCAGTCGAACATCGATTTCGGCTAACTCGCGAAGGGCATTGTGTTGCTCCAGGGCAATGAGCTTGTCGATCGCCCGGTCGATGATGTCGCTTCGGTAGCCATGTCGATAGAGCAGCTCAATGATTTGGAGCTTATTCAGGGTATCGGTGTGTGTGGTCATGATCTTCACCTTCCAGCTCGACTCTAATTCTAGCTGATTTCCCCGGTTTCTTCTCAGGGCATCTTGTTCATCCCAGTGTCCGCAGCGGCGCTGCACTTCAATTTCATAAAAGGTCTTGCGAGTTCTCCCGTTGCACTTACTCCTTCGCTCCTTCATGTGGTTTTCCGCTCGCACCTTCCAACCAAAGACTGGCAAGGTCAATCTCAAGCTCATCGAGTGCCTTAAGCCTCTTAACCACTATTTGCTCTTGCCTTTTCTACTTTTTCGCTCCGCTTGAAAGCGTTCAAGCGCCTCCATAGTTTGTTTCGAAGTTTCTGCTCTTGCCTGAGGCTCTTGAATCTCATCCTCATCATCCTCATCATCCTCTTCATCTTCATCATCTTCTTCATCCTCGTCCTCGAAGAGAAAAGGATCATAAGGTCTCTCGGGCCGTATATGGAACCTGACAACATAAATGAGCAGCAGTACGGCAAGCCAGGTTTTGAATGAATATGGAATGCCTGTGTTGAAGAGGGTATTGAGCGACCAGATCAGAATCAAGGGGCTGATCACGTGGATTATCGTACCGATTAGGCCGAAGCCCATAAGCTTTCTCGTCATGCGCGATCCTCACGGAATAGATCGTGAAACCGGTTACCCGGCAGCTTGACGAGGCCGGTTATAGGCCTCGTCCCGTCGAAAATTTTTAAGATCCCTCCCTGCCCAGGGGTATCGGCCACCATGAGCGACAGAGCCGAAGAGCCTGTTTGTTTCACCTGCACCGTATATTTAATCCATTCGCCGTGTGCCTTCCAGCCCCCAGCACGGAGCCCGCATACACATGTTTCCTGGATGGCCGCGGGGTGACGATCAGCTCCCCATCGATGATTTCACCGGTCATGTTCTCAGGAACACGGTAAAGGTCGTCGTATGTCGCTTGCTTTCTTGCCATCTCCGCCATGTCGAGCCTCCTTCAACTTCCTTGCCGCTTCTCTCCGACATTCTATCAGGATCCGGATAGAGTCAACAACCTTCAACTGCGCGTCCGAATCAAAACCAAAGGAGGGCGGGTTTTCCAACCCGCCAGGTGGCTTTTGTCCATACCAGGTTCATTACTTCCTCAGCAATGAACCAGCCTGCCAGTAAGCCCCCAGAGTAATTTGTGGCGGGTTGGAAAACCCGCCTTCCGTTAACGACGCAGGGGCTTGCCTGCTGGTAAATCCCAAGAATTATCAAAGACTTCATTTGTTGACGATACAAATGATGTGTGCTATCCGGGTATAATTGCAGTCCCCGAAGACTCTTAACTGTGGGTGAAACCAGTACTTATTTCACCACGAAATACACGAAACATCCGAAAGCTCAGCAGGTCAGGCGTAATTTTTCGTGTTTTTCGAGTGTTTCGTGGTTTGAAATAGGCTCAGAATGACAGCGTGTTATTTTTGGACGGCTCCTCAGCAGAAAGGATAGACCTGTGGCCGCTGGTGGACAAACAAGAGCCAAGGGCAAAGGTTCCGAGACTTCCGGTATTGAAAATGGCGTCCGGATCATCAGAGTGTTCGTCTCGTCACCATCCGATGTTTCTGCAGAGCGCTCGGTGCTGGAAGAAGTCTGCAAGTCAATCAACGACACTGACGGTCAGACCGGTAATTTCCGCTTGGAGCTTTTCCGCTGGGAGGATGACGTGGCGCCCAGGATCGGCCCTGGGCCGCAGCGCGTTGTCGATGAGCAGACTCCGGCCTACAACGTCTACCTGGGGATCATGGCCACCCGCTTCGGCACTCCGACGGGTCGTTGCGGCAGCGGCACGGAGCAGGAATTTCGAGACGCCCTGAAGAATTGGAAAAAGGCCGGCTGGCCGTGGATCATGTTCTATTTTGACGCCGTCCCCAAACTGACCGCAATCCGGACCAGGCGAAGCAGTTCGTGCAGGTCTGTGAATTTCGAGCCGAATTGGAGAAGCAGGGGATCGTTGCGACCTATTCCGGCGTTCGCGGTAGTGCCAACGGCTTCTTCGAGCAAGTCTCGACGCACCTGCGAAAGATTGCGCAGCGCCTGCTGCTGCAGCAGGAATCCGAGCCCGGACGGAAGCGCAAGAAATCGGGGCTGTCAAAACCCATCGTTGCGCCCGCATATATCTCGTGGCTCCTCGGCCAGTGTTGTGAAATGGACCTTATGGGGCTGCAGGTCAAACATGGGGCGAGTGTGCGGTTGAACCAGGTGTATACACCACACAAAGGTACTTTAAGGGAGGTCCAAACTGTGTGGGGCAGGCTTTCCAGCCTGCCATGCCGAACTGGCCAAAAGGCAGGCTGGAAAGCCTGCCCCACAGATCAAGGCTCCATGAGGAAACTTCGTTGTAGTGATAAGTGGCGGTCAGGCCGGTTTGGCGAATTCCGGCAACTGCACGCGCAGCAGGTCTTCACGCGGATTCAAACGGTCGATCTTGACCTTTACCATCTCGCCCCGCCGCACCTGGTTCTTTTCGGAAAGGGGCGCGTTGGCCTCCATGAGGTAGTCGGCGATGAGGAGATGGGCGAACCGGCCATTGGTCGTCAGCACCAGGGCGTTCAGGGTTTGCATGTCTTCCTGTTCCAGATATTTGAGGAGCCAGTAGCGGGTCCATTTGCGCTGAACCAGAAAGATCTTGGCCTGGGTGACTCCCAGCCTGATGATCAGTTGCCGCAACGCATCCTCGCCGTAAAGCGCGCTGCCGGTGGTAAGAGCGTGCTTCAGTTGGCGTTGCACGACGAGGTCGGCATAGCGGCGAATGGGTGAGGTGATCGTGGTGTATTCCGGCATCCCGAGGCTGCAATGAGGCTGAGGGCTGGTTTCCAGTTCGGCGCGGGCAAAAAGCCGGCGCTGCCGGTAGATGCGAAACAGTTCATGTTCACTCTGGGTGAAATCGGTCTCCGGTTTGCATTCAGCCTGGCCGCGAAAAATCGCCGGAATCTGGTGTTGCGCCAGATAGGAAGCAGCCAGACCATTGGCGGCGATCATCCATTCGGAGACCATGATCTGACTGGGGGTTTCCTTCTCGTAGCGAGACACCTGAATCATCCCGGCCGCGTTCACGTAAACCTGGATTTCCGGAAGGGGGAGGATGACCGCCCCGCGAGCCAGCCGTTGCGCCCGCAAATTCTCGGCCAGAGCGTGAAGAATTCTCAGCGCCTGGTCCTCCTGGCAACGTTCATTGACTTCGTGGTAAGTCATTTGCCTGTGCACATTGACCACGCTGGGACAGATTTCCTGATGATGGATCACCCCGTCATCATCGAGATGCATGATGAAGCTCAAGGCTAATCGGTCTTCGCCCGCGTGGAGGCTAAATAGCCCTTCTGAAAGCGATGGCGGAATCATGGTAATCCGTCCGTCGGGAAGATAGATGGAGCTCACCCTCGCTTCGGCCTCGCTGTCCAGATCGTCGCCGGGGGCAACAAATTCAGCAACATCGGCGATGTGTACGCCAACCTCATGGAGTCCATTTTCCAAAGTGCGCAGACTGAGGGCATCATCGAAGTCGCGGCTTTGAGCGCTGTCGATGGTGATCGTGGGGAGCTCCCTGAGGTCCTTGCGCCCGCTCTTGTCCGAGCTGGAAATGACGTTCGAGGCTGCCAGGCGATCGGCAAGGATCGTAACCCGCTCCGGGAAATCCACGGGAATGGACTGTTCATGAAGATAGAGATTCTCGTTCTCATGCCAGATTCCCAAGCGAACCAGGAGGCGAAAAGCGGACTGGGTCTGCTGCGGAATATCAGCCTTTTTCAAGAGCTCCTTAACGAAAGGAAAAACGGGCGACTCCTGACCATGCAGGCAGAAGCTCTTGAGGTCCTCGATCAGCTTCTCTTCGAGGCCCGATGGGGCGGAGCATGATTTGCGGTGCCAGATTGCCTTCAGCCATGCTGAACCCTCGTCGATCTGAACTTCCTTTTCTCTTTCTTTTTCGATCTCGAGACGCCGCTGGTCGATTTTTTCCTGAGAGTTGGCAAAGAATTTGCCATCCTTGAAATGAAAGAAAAGACGTTCCTGGAGCAGCACCCTCTGCATCGCCGCAACATGATGGTCGGTGATGACCTCGGCGAAGACGAACTCGGCGCATTCGCGCGCCGTGAAACCTTCCTCTTCCCCTTCGATCAGCGACCAGAGCTCCTCGACAATAACCGTTTCCATGAGGGCTTTCCGCTGGGCGGCAATGCTGTTGAGCCTTTGCACCATTTCGTCCCGGGTCAGTTGCATGCTGAGGAGTTGGCTTCCGGAATGAATGAAGCGGCTCGCTGCGAGGTTGATCTCACGATTCTGCTGGGTGAGCACGTTCAGCCGTTCATTCTTGGATGCCAGGCAGACGCCGCAGATGATTTCTTTCGCTTCGAAAAATTCGAGTACCGTTCCCGGCGAAATTTCCTGAACTTCCTGCTGGCTCATGATCGCTCTCCGGCCTTTGCCACTCTTTTGACCTCCATAAGGTAAGATTCAATCCCTGCGGTGATGCCTTTTACCAGATTCTGCTGAAATTGTCTGTCATTCAAACGGCATTCGTCTTTTGCGTTGGTAATGAAGGCGGTCTCGATCAGCACACTGGGCATTTCCGCCCCCAACAGCACGTGAAAGGGCGCCTGCTTGACTCCGAGGTCACGCACCTTATCGCCCTTTGCCATGAGTTTGGCAACGATGTTTCGCTGCACCTGCCGCGCCAGGGCCGCCGATTCATTGATTTTCGTGGTGAGCACGAGTTTTTGGAGAAGCGGTTTGAGCTCACTCAGGGTCTTGTGCGATGGGGCATTCTCGAGAGCGGCCACGCGGGCGGATTCCTGGTCTTTGGCAAAGTTCAATGAGTAGGTCTCCACACCGCTGAGGCTTGGGTCCACATGGGCATTGGCATGGATCGAAATGAAGAGATCGGCCTTGGCCGCATTGGCGATCCTGGTGCGTTCATCCAAGGCGACGAATTGATCGCGCGTGCGGGTGAGGATGACGCTGCAGCCGAGTTTGGCTTCAAGATTTTCTTTTAGGGCCCGGGCAAGGATGAGCGTGATGTCTTTTTCCGCCACGTGATGGCAACTGATCGCACCCCAGTCTTTGCCCCCATGTCCGGGATCGATGACGATGCGATTGACGCCGAGGGCAAGCTGTCGCGCCAGGCTGGGAAGCGACGTGTTGGCTCTTAGCTCTTGGCTCTTGGCTGTTGGCTTAGTGGCCGCGGTGACCGGGGTAGCAGGGGCCTGGTTTGCCGGGGGGGCAGCGAAAAGGTTCGGAGCGATGCCGACGCTCATCAAGAATGCGAGCAGCAGATAAAGAAGACGCCGGCTAAGAGGGTTCGTCTGAAGATAACTTGCTCTCATGTTAAGTCTAATTCCAACCACGAAGGACACGAAGGACACGAAGGACAGGAAGCGTAACTGTCAAATAAGTATGGGTGCTCGAATGCTTTTGCACTTCCTGGATTCCCGCTGGAAGCATGCGGGAATGACGATCTGAGACTCCATGGTCCCTTGGTTGCCTGAAGTTATTGAGAAGTTGCTACGAAGCAATCGTTTCTTAGTCATTTTCGTCATCTCTTGCCTGCCC
>JADGQM010000222.1 GCA_017881795.1 Syntrophobacteraceae bacterium | reverse complement strand
GAGTATCTGTCCTTCAGCTTTGCCACCGTTTTTTATTACAGCATTGTGACTTTTACCACTTTGGGGTTTGGGGACATCGTCCCCAAGAGCAATCTCGCCGCATACCTGGTAATGACCGAGGTAACGTGTGGTTATATCATGCTTGGCGGACTCATCAGCATCTTTTCCGGGAAGCTCTCACGCCGGGGCCGTTGAGTCTCTGCCCGATCTGCTGCGGACTCGATCCACGACCAGCGAAGCGAAGAAGAAAAAGGCCGCCACCATGATGATGGTGGCTCCCGACGTAAGGTTGAAAAAGTAGGAAAGCCACAAACCAAGGAAACTAAAAATCGCACTCAAGACCACCGAAAGGACCATCATGCCCCGCAGAGACTGGGAATATCGTTCGGCAATATAGGGTGGAATGGTGAGCAGGGCGATGACGAGAATCAGCCCTACCACGCGGATGACCATCACCACGACAAAGGCCATCATCCCCAGCAGGACAAAATAAAGGGTCTTAACGGGGACTCCCGCAGCCAGCGCAAATTCCTCATCGAAGGACATTGCCAGAAAGCTATTGTAGAACATAGCCACGACGACGAGGACGATCAGGTCGACCGCGCCCATCAGCAGCAGATCAGACGTGGGGACGGCGAGAATGCTCCCAAAGAGATAGCTCATCAGGTCCACATTATACCCTGATGACAGATCGATCAGGATGATGCCCAGAGCCATGCCGACCGCCCAAAGAACGCCAATGATCGTATCGGCGCGCTGCTTGTTCTTCAACGTCACCAGCGCCATGATCGCTGAAATGAGCAGAGAAAACCCTGCTGCCCCAATAATGGGAGAGATCCCCAGGAAAAAGGCCAATCCGACTCCCCCATAGGCCGCATGGGCAATGCCTCCGGAGATGAAGACAATGCGATTGACCACCACCAGCGTCCCGATGATGCCGCAAGCGATGCTCGTCAGGAGACCGGCGAGGAGAGCATTCCGCATGAACTCGAAGTGCAGCGCTTCGATCATTTCAATAGTCCCGGTAAAAAGCTATCCACCAAAAAGCAATCCACTAAGTCACACGAAGATTAACGAAGACACACGAATTACCCACAAATCCGCCATCCGACATCCGCAATCCGCAATCTCAATGCTCCTCGTGCTTACGCAATACCCGATGGGGCAAACCATGGGCGATCAGGTCCACCGGACAGTGGTAGGCCATATCGATCATCTCTTGAGTGATTTCCGCTGAGTCATGAAAATAGAGCGTTTGATTGAGACACGCGACCGACTTAACATAGCTTGACAACACGCTTAGATCGTGACTGACCACCACCACCGTTGCCGAGGTGTTCAGTTCTTTCAGGAAATCGTAGAGCTCCGACTGAAACTCTTTGTCAACGCTGGCCGTTGGCTCATCCATGAATAGGATTTGGGGATCAGCGGTCAGGGCTCTGGCGATGAACACCCGCTGGCGCTGTCCGCCGGAGAGCTTGCCAATGGGACGCTTGCGGTATTCCCACATGTTAACCTTTTCCAGCGCCTCTCTTGCCCTTCTCCCGTCGTCTGCGGAGTAGCCGCGGGATCGCCCGGCATGCCCCAACCTTCCCATGAGGGCCACATCCATCACCGATATGGGAAAATCCTTATTGACATTGGTGTCTTGTGGCACATAACCAATCCGGTCGGCAACGCTCGAAGGTTCCTGCCCAAGGACACGGACCGTTCCCATGCTGGGCTTGACGATCCCCAGCATGAGTTTTAAGAGGGTGGTTTTGCCGCTGCCGTTAGGACCAAGAATTGCCAGGAATTCCCCCTGCTTGATACGAAGATTTACGGCCCGCAAGACAGGTTGGCCATCATAGGAAAACCAAACATCTTTTACCTCTATCGCCAAAGGCTGCATCGCTCCCCCTGGGTGTGCAACACCGTGTAACCAGTCTCTATTTCGGCAGTTTCCGCGCGCCCTTCATGATCACATTTTGCACGCTGAAAACGCCGTCCAGGTATGGCTACTACAATTTCTCCTGATTTTCCAGGAAATGGTGCAAGATGCGGCAGAAACTATCGACTCTTCCCTCAAACAAAAGGTTAACCGACTCTTGATATCCTGTGCATAAAGACCAGCAATGACTAATTTCTTTATTGAGTCAGAATCAGAGCAAAGTATAGTGGAAATGTCTTGTGGTTGTTAAAATTCTGTCCCTTTAACTTTAAGCGAGTCTCAAGTGCCCATTCCAGTGACAAACGCTCAGGGAATTCGCGAGGGCTTGTTGGCGTGGTTTGAAGCGAACGCCCGCAAGCTCCCATGGAGATTGCGATATACCCCCTATGAAATCTGGATTTCTGAAATCATGCTCCAGCAGACCCAGGTCAAGACCATGCTTCCTTACTTCCACCGCTGGATGAAACGTTTTCCCGATATTCGGGGGATCGCCCGTGCACCGGAAGAAGATCTTCTCAAGTATTGGGAAGGGATGGGGTACTATTCGCGCGCAAGGAACATTCATAGGACGGCTCATGCTCTGGTCACGGACTTTGGCGCTGAATTCCCAAGAGACCTCAATCTTCTCCTGAGTCTTCCCGGAATTGGGCGCTACACGGCAGGCGCAATCATGAGCATTGCTTTCAACGCTGACTGTGCGGCGGTGGATGGTAACGTGGTGAGGGTTTTTGCCCGGCTGTTTGACATTGCGGCGCCGATCCAGGAGAGAGAGAGCCAGAGAATTTTCTGGAACATCGCAGAACGCCTCCTTCCCATGGGAAAAGCGAGAAGCTTCAATCAGGCTCTCATGGATCTTGGTGCACTGGTCTGTACCCCGAAGAACCCTTTATGTCCCAAATGCCCGCTCGATACTCTTTGCCAGGGATTGCGGGCCGGCGTCGTGGACTTGCGACCGGTTGTGAGAAAAATCCAAGACATCGTTCCCATTCAGGCTGCGGTGGGCATCCTTATCCACAATGGAAAAGTGTTCATCCAGAAGCGGCCCCCTTCGGGACTCATGCCACACCTGTGGGAATTCCCGGGGGGTAAACTGCAGCATGGAGAAACCTCGAAGCAAGCCCTGGTGCGAGAATTCCACGAGGAACTGGCCCTCACGATTAGCGGCGTGCGAAAGCTGGCTCTGATCCGTCATAACTACACCCGATTCCGAGTCACCCTTCATGCCTTCACCTGTAAGCTCGACGGCGTCAGCCAGGAGCCTGTTCTCAACGCCGCCGTGGATGGGCGTTGGGTCACTTTCGGGGAACTGGACGGGTATGCCTTCCCCGCTGCCAATCGGAAGCTGATCGAAATCCTTCGCACAAGGCATTCTAAGCTATGGGATGAAAAATCATGCAAGCACAAGCCTTAAAGTTATTCCTGTTAGCCATCGTCATAGCCCTGCAAACAGCCTGTGGGGCGAACGTTTTTCACCGGCAGGCAAATCTCCAGGGTCTTCCAGGAGGAATCAAGGTGGGCGACATCATAGAAACGACGACGGGAAAAGAGATTTCGTTCGATGCGCTCATGGCGGAACTGGCCGATATCAAGGTCATCTATGTGGGGGAGAGCCATACAAGCGTGGAAGACCATCGGGTTCAGCTGCAAGTCATGAAGGGCCTGTACGCTCAGAATCCCTCTCTGACCCTCGCCCTGGAAATGTTACCGCGTGAAGCTCAACCGCTCCTGGATCAATATGGGCAGGGCCTGATTCGGGAGGAGGAATTCCTGCGGGAGGTGAAGTGGGACGAAGTGTGGGGTTATCCTTTCCGACTCTATGACAGCCTTCTGACCTGGGCTAGAGACCACCATATCAGGATTATAGCCCTGAACGCCCCCCGTGAAATCGTCAGTAAGATCGCTCAATCCGGACTTGCAGCGCTCAGCGTTTCCCAACGGAATCGCGTGGCTGAGGACTTTCATGAGGATGACCCGGCGCATCGAGAATACATTCGTCAGCAATACCGCGAGCACCTCAAGGGCAGTATCATGGATTTCAATACCTTCCTTGAAGCCCAACTGGCGTGGGAAGAGACCATGGCGGAGACCCTGGCGCGGACCCTGGCATCGGGTGCTCCCGAGGAGCGGATCATCGTGCTCATTGGCAAGGGCCATATCAGTGATCAGGTAGGCGTGCCCAAGTTGACCTACGAGCGGGTGAAAGACGCATACCGAACCATTGCGCCCATGCCTCTGGATTACACGGGCCGGACCGCCGATCCCAGGATTGCCGATTTTGTCTGGATAACCGACAAGGCCGAACCCGTTCGCCGGCTCCGGTTGGGGGCGTTGTTTCGCTCGCTGCCGTCAGGCGGGGGACTGAAGATCCTGGAGGTCATGCCAGACAGCGCCGCGGCCAAAGCGGGACTCAAAGAAGGCGATATTCTCAAAATGGTGGACGGCGCCGCGGTGCTCACTCTCGAGGATCTGCACAAGGCCTTCTCGACCAAGACGGTCCATGAACTCATCCTGAAGCGAGACCATCGGGAGGTATCAGTGACCGTCACCCTGTCACCCTAGAAGCCTGCCCGACAATGCTCCCGCTGTCATTTCGAACGGAGTGTAGCGAAGAGAGAAATCTGCCTTTTATACATCCGATGTGGCTTCTGCGTCGAGGCGAACACGGGAAATCCTTTCGCCTGTCCTTCTCGATGGTCTGGGATACTTTGACATTCCCATCATCCGATGGGAGCTCACACTATTCTCGCACCCCAAAACAAAAGGGCCTGGATCTTTTCAGTCCAAACCCTTTGATCTTCCTTGGCTCCCCGAAACGGACAAACTTGGGCAGTGGGAAGAAAGGCTGAGCATATAGCCTGCACAAGGTACCATTTTGGCCCGGAGAAAGCAAAGGATCTTTGCTGAGGGCTCATTGGGAAGATGTATCATTGCTTTGGGAGGTTTTATATTGAGAAGCGAAGGCCTTATGAATGTTAGGCGGGAGGCATCTGCAACGACTACTTGAGATGGTGGTCAACGCGGAGGTGCAACCGGGACGGGTGACCGACCCATGAATGCTCCCGTGGTAAAGAACGTCATTTGACTACTACATAGGACGTAACATTCCACATAGAGGCAAGGTCGGGATCTCTACCACTGCCGGCTTTTAGATGGTCGACGAAGTCCGCAGGACTCAACGCAACTGCGAAAGAGACGAAATACAAACCTACCTCCTCAAACTTCACGAAGAAGGGGAGTTGCTGGACGCCTCCTGGGATCATATTGAGTTCGTAGAGGTCAGTCTTGTCGGGGAAGCCCCACAATGCCTTGGCTCGCACAGGAGTGTGGAATTGTGTTTCGCCGCTCGGATCGAATGTCACACGATGAGCCGCAAAAGGGAAAAAATCGCGGAATCTCAAGAGCGTGTTTCGATCTCCCCTGTTGGAGATCTCCACTATCGCCGAGATATAGTGTGCAGAATCGTTTGGAAGAGTCGTCGGGGACGCAGTGATCTTCAAATCAAGGAGACCTTGCTCTCGCATCTTCTTCTCAATAATATGCAGCTCGGCCCGCGCTCGATCCGCTGGCGTGAGGAGGTCGAACGTGATCAAGGTCCACACGCCTCCGGCAATGATTGCGACCGAAACCGCAAGGCTCTGAAAACCCGCTAAGACGTTCTTGAATCTCTCGTGATCAAATGCCATCGGAGGTCACCAAACTGGCTGCCTAAAGTTATTGTAGCGTTACTGTGTGATTCCACGATGAGGGAATGTTCTCCATTTTCATGACTGGATAATTTACAACATCTTGTCTAATGTCTTCAATACTCGCTCCAACTCTACCACACTGAGACTCGAATCACACGGAGTCATTCCTTTTGTATTTGGAAATCATCTTAGAAAAGACTTCTTGTTACCGGAAGCTTTGACCGGCGGTCCAGAAACCTCAGCTTTCGGGGTCAAATATTGTTTTGCAGGATCACCTGGGTTTGGCGAGCAGATATTGTGAAGGCCATGGGATGTCGACGTTTAGCGCCTTGGCTGCGTGGAGCGGCCAGTAGGGCTGACGTAAAAACTCACGCGCCATGAGGATGGCGTCAGCCTGGTCCGTAGCGATGATCTGCTCAGCCTGCACCGGTTCGGTCACAAAACCAACAGCCCCGGTAGCGATTTGGGCTTCTTGCCTGACCGCCGCGGCAAACGGGACCTGGAATCCGGGGCCGGCAGGGATTTTAGCGTGAGGCAGCAAAGCCCCGCTGGAACAATCGATGAGATCCACACCAAGGGTTTTCAGACGGCGGCACAACGCGATGGATTGAGTCAAATCCCAACCGCCTTCAACCCAGTCCGTACACGAGATGCGGACAAAAAGCGGCAGGTGCGCGGGCCACGTTTGCCTGAGAGCTTCGGCCACTCTTAACGGAAGGCGCATGCGATTCTCCAGCGGGCCGCCGTATTCATCCGTCCGATGGTTGGACAGGGGTGAAAGGAATTCATGCAGCAGGTAACCATGGGCCATGTGGATCTCCAGGACTTCGAAACCGGCATCGAGGCTCCAGCGGGCCGCTGCCGTGAACTGTGAAAGGATCTCTTCGAGATCTTCCTGAGTTACTTCCCGTGGCATCGGAGATGCGTCATCGAAGGGGATGGGGCTTGGCGCCATCGGCTGCCATCCGCCTTCCTCGGGTATAAGAGGTTTCCCGCCGCGCCATGGGGCATCGGTGGATGCTTTCCTCCCGGCGTGGGCAAGCTGGATGCCGGGCACTGCACCCTGACTCTTGATGAACCTGGTAATGCGTTGGAAGGCCAGGGCATAGTCATCTGACCACATGCCGCTGTCGTGGGGAGAGATACGACCTTCAGGCGACACCGCCGAAGCTTCGACCATCACCAGAGCGGCTCCACCAACGGCGCGACTGCCAAGATGAACCAGATGCCAGTCGTTGGGCATCCCGTCATCACTGGAATACTGGCACATCGGCGAAACGAAAATGCGATTTCTGAACTCAATTTCCCTAACTCTTAACGGTGAGAATAGCTTGCTCATGGCTGTCAAATCCCTCCTTGCAGACGTCTCGATCGCTCCACCTCAAATCCTGCAGAGCGCCAATCCATC
>JADGQM010000046.1 GCA_017881795.1 Syntrophobacteraceae bacterium | reverse complement strand
GCCGGGATGTATGAAGGAAGCGTCGACCTGCTTGGATAGCATTTCTTTTTCCCCTTGATCAGACCAGGGTTATAGTCGCCTTTAAAGAGCCCATAGACGAGAGGATGATCGTAGAGTTTTTGCGTCAGGTTTGTGCCCGTGGGGTCGTGGAGAAGTTCTCTAATCCCCCGCTCAAGATCAACTGCCCGCATCTTCAACCAGGACTCGATCATCTCATGGCTTGCGGAACAGATAAGGCTCAGCAACAGAAAAACAAAAATCGTACCGATGGCGACTTCGATCATCTCCGAGCCAAACATTGGTGGCCTCCTTCGGAATTGAGGTGGCAAACAGCCGGTGCAGAAACCCGGCGTGGAAATCCTGTACCTGGTGTTCGCCGCCGATACAACAGGGAAGTTACGGTCGGCGACGGCGCGGAAATCAAAGACCTTGTTTCACCACGAAACACACAACCTACACAAAATACAGGAAAAAGAAGAAAAGCAGAAAGAAAAGTTTTCGTGTGTTTCGTGGTTGGGAAGAAAAGCGAGTGAAGTGCACATGGTTAAGCAGTCCCTTCGCCTTCAACGCCGAATTGATCCTTTCAAATTGGATTATACCTTGCAAAACAAAACTGTTCGTTTATGATTGCATGGTATGAAACGAGCCTATGAGAACCTGCTGCATTCCTATCTCCAGATGTTCCCTTGCGTGCCCCTCGTCGGCGTGCGCCAGTGCGGGAAAACCACCCTGCTCGACACGCTGCCGGCGGGATGGAAGCGCTTCGACCTGGAGCGTCGCGCCGATTCCCAGCTGGTGGCGCGCGACCCCGACACCTTCTTGCGCCTGAACCCACGCCAGATCGCCATCGATGAGGTGCAGTCTCTGCCGGAGCTTTTCCCGGCTTTGCGCGTGGCAATCGACGAACGGCGCGCGGAACGAGGGCGATTCGTTGTCACGGGCTCCAGTTCACCCGCGCTGCTGCGCTCGGTTTCGGAGAGTCTCGCCGGACGTATCGGCATCATCGAGATGGGACCCTTTTCCTGGGAGGAAGTGAGCCAAACCGTGGGTCTCGATTCCTTCCTGCGGCGGTTGCTTGACAGTAAGGCTACGCCCGAGGAGCTCATCGCCGATCTGGCCCCGCGTGGAGAGCTCTCCCTGGTGCACGATTTCTGGTTCCGCGGCGGTTATCCCGAACCCTGGCTCAACCCCGGTGAGACCTTCCGTTCCCACTGGACCGAACAATACCTCCAGACCTACTTCTTCCGTGATGTCAAGAGGCTCTTTCCGGGGCTGAATGAGTTGCGCTTTCGCCGTTTTGTCGAACTGCTGGGCGGATTGTCAGGCCGCATTCTGAATACTGCGGAAGTCGCCCGGGCCCTCGGCGTCTCTCAGCCAACCACGCGCGACTACTTCGATATCGCTCACGGCACCTTCATCTGGCGGATGGTCCCGGCCTTCACCAGGAATTCCTTGAAAAGAGTAGTCAAACATCCGCGAGGCTACCTGCGGGACAGTGGACTGCTCCATGCGCTGCTGCGCATTCCTGAACCTGATGCCCTTCTGAGTCATCCTCAGATGGGAGCGTCCTGGGAAGGGATGGTGCTGGAGGAGGTGCTCCGGCAGTTGAGCGCGCTTGGGGCCGCCTATCAATACAGTCACTACCGGACCAGCGGAGGCGCGGAAATAGACCTGGTGCTGGAGGGGGCCTTTGGCCTGGTAGCCGTCGAGATCAAACACACGTCGACGGTGGGAGCGCGTGAGCTCCGGAGCCTTCGCGATTTTGTGGCTGAACACCAAGCGCGCTTGGCGATAGTCGTCAACAATGACGTGGCGCCGCGAATCTATGATGACCGCATCATTGGGCTGCCATTCACCCACCTGTGACCGCCATCTTCCCGTGACATCAAAGTGGAGCGCGACCGGCGTAAGGCGCTTGGCAATAAGTAATCGTCCAAGATTGGGAGACCGACGCGGTTTCAGAAACCGCGTCGGTCTGGATGTGACGGACAAATATTCCTCGCCTGTAGTCTCGAGTACAATCCGGGGTCACACCTACACTTTTGACATATCACCTGTATGTCAAAAGTGTAGGTGTGACCCCTTAGAGTTTTTATTCAGCCATCGGCGATCCCTGACAGATCCAGGTCCGGCAGCATGGCGCCTTGTTCCATCAGGTTGAGGTGGAGTTCGTAGCAGGTTTCAAGGTCATGGCGGATGTGGCCGACCCGGGCTTTTTCGATGTAGCGGTAGAGGTAATCGCGGTAGGCCGGGTGGGCGCAGTTTTCGATGATCGCCGTGGCGCGCTGCATGGGCCCAAGGCCGCGAAGATCGACCAAGCCTTGCTCCGTTACCACGATCTGCACCGAGTGCTCATTGTTGTCAATGTGGGGGCACATGGGTACGATCGAAGAAATTTTACCCCCTTTGGCAATGGATGGGCACATGTAGATCGAGAGGTAGCCGTTGCGGGTGAATTCACCGCTGCCCCCGACGCCGTTCATGACGTCGGTGCCGAAGATGTGAGAAGAGTTGACATTGCCGTAGATGTCGACCTCGAGGGCGGTGTTCATGGCGATCACTCCGAGGCGCAGGACGACTCCCGCGTGATTGGAGATTTCCTGGGGCCGCAGGACAATACGGGGGGCGTAGAAGTCCATGTTGTCGTAGATCCGCTGCAAGGACTCGGGGGTCAGAGTAAGGCTGGTAGTGCTGGCTCCCGTGAGCTTTCCCGCTTCCATGAGGTCAACGAGCGAATCCTGGAAGACTTCGGTGTACATCTTGAATGGCGGAATCTCAGGACTCTCACCCAAAACACTCATCACCGCATTGGCCACATTGCCGACTCCCGCCTGCAGGGGCAGGAATTCTCTGGGGATGCGCTTGGCCCAAAGCTCGCCCAGGAGAAAATTCAGGACGTGCTCGGCAATCTTTCGACTGCGCGCGTCTCCCGAGGTGAACGGAGCGACCCGGTCAGGTTCGTTGTTTTCGATGATTCCCATGATCCTCCTGGGGTCGACCTCCGCGAAGGGCATGCCGATCTTGGTCATGGGGTCATGAAGCGGCACTCGAACCCGGTGAGGGGGAGGGGGAAGAATCAGGATATCGGCCATCTCTCGCAGGCGCTTCGAGTGGAATTGGTTGATTTCGATAAAAACATAATCGGCGCATTTGAGATAGGCGGGGGATGCACCAATGGAGGTAGTGAGATAAACCCTGCCGTCCGGGGTGACCTCAGTGGCCTCGACGACCGCAAAGTTCAGCCTTCCGTGAAAGCCGGCGAGCAGCGTCTGCGAAAGTGCCGAAAGATGCATGTCCACGTATTCGACGGTTTCGCTGTTGATCTGCCGGCGGAGCCTGGGAGCGCTTTGGTAGGGCGCCCGCCACGAAATCGCTTCGGCCTCGGCCAGGGGTTCGTCGATGCTCTCACTGGTGGAAGCTCCGGTCAGCACCCGGATCTGATACGGTTCGCCTTTCTCGTGCAGGGCCCGAGCCTGAGCCGCAATGGCTCGCGGGATAAGCTTGGCCGCTCCCGAATTGGTAAAGCCGCTGAAGGCCACCGTCGCGCCGTGCGGAATGAGCGCAGCGGCTTCTTCCGGCGTGAGGTCGGGGAACACACCCACGGTTGACATCACTTTTCTCCTTGAACTTAGCGCCCTGCGGGCGAACTTTAATCAACAACTCACCCGAAGGACACGAAGAGCACAAAGAACACGAAGGAATGCTTTCACAATAATCTCTGTGCTCTTCTTCGTGATCTTCGTGTCCTTCGTGGTTAAAAAAATACAAATTCCTATATGGTCAGGTTGTAAAACCCGATTTATTCAGCTTGAGCTTAATTCGGCAAGGTCAAGACCCGGCAGCATGGCGCCATGTTCGATGAAATTGCGGTGCAGCTCGAAGCATTCTCTCAGGTTGTGCCGGATGTGGCCGACCCGCGACCGTTCCAAGTAGCGGTATAGGTAGTCGCGGTACGCGGGATGGGCACAGTTGTCGATGATCGCTTTGGCCCTCTGCATCGGTCCCAACCCGCGGAGATCGGCCAGGCCCTGGTCGGTCACGACGATCTGCACCGAGTGCTCGTTGCTGTCGATATGTGGGGCCATGGGCACAATGCAGGAGATCTTGCCGCCCTTGGCAATCGAGGGACACATGATGATGGGAAGGTAGCTGTTGCGGGTGAATTCACCGCTCCCGCCGACGCCGTTCACAACATCTGTCCCGAAGAGATGGGAAGAGTTGGCATTGCCGTAGATATCCACCTCGAGGGCAGCGTTCATGGCGATCACTCCCAGGCGCCGGATGACGGCCGGGTGGTTGGAAATCTCCTGGGGCCGCAAGACGATGCGCGGCACAAAGAAGTCCATGCGGCTGTACACCCGCTTGAGCGCGTCTGATGACAAAGAGAGACTGGACCCGCTTGCCGCCACAATCTTTCCCTGCTCCATGAGCTCGATCACAGGATCGTGAATTACCAAGTTATAGAGTTTGAAAGGCGGAATGTATGGGTTCTTGCCCAGGGCCGCCAGGACTCCGTCGGCCACGGCGCCGATGCCTACCTGCACGGGAAGGAACGCTTCCGGGATTCTTCGGGCGTGAATCTCGTCAAACAAAAAGCGAATCACTTGCTCGGCAATGCGATTGCTGATGTCGTCCGGCGGATCGGTCGGATCGATATAATCCGGTTCGTCACTCTCCACAATGCCGATGACCTTTTTGGGGTCGACCACCGCGTACGACCACCCAAACTTGGTCATCGTGTCGAGCATGGGGAAGGGGTTGCGATGGGGCGGCGGGGCCATGGTGGAGATGTCGACCATCTCGCGAAGGCGCGGCGAATGAAACCGATTGATTTCGATCAGCACCCGATCCGCGCATTTGAGATAGGTCGGCGAAGCTCCAATCGAGGTGGACAAATAGACTCTTCCATCCGGTGTAATTTCCGTCGCCTCGATGACGGCAAGATCCACTTTGCCGAAAAAACCGGAGGAAACGGTTTGCGGAACGTGCGAAAGATGCATGTCCACATATTCGACTTCCTGCCGGTTGATTTGCTTCCGGAGAGTGGCGGCAGCCTGGTAGGGGGCTCGCCAGCTGATGGCCCTGGCTTGAGCCAGCGCCTCGTCGATATCGACTCCACTCGCAGCTCCCGACAGCACCCTTATCTTGAAGGATTCGCCTTTCATGTGCTGTTTGCGAGCCATCGCGGCAAGCGCTCTGGGGATAACTTTTGGCGCACCCACATTCCCGAATCCGCTGAACGCCACGGTTGCGCCATCAGAAATGTGAGCAACAGCTTCTTCAGGACTGAGGCTGGGAAATGAACTGTGGGTCATTGCCGTGGTTCTCCTCAAACTCTACTCGCCAATGATCTCGGCGATATGTTTCACTTCCATTTTCCGACCGCTCTTTTGGTCCATTCCACCGCGCAGTTGCAAAACGCATCCCGGACAATCGGTCACCAGCACTTCGGCGCCCGTCGCTTCCGCATTCGCCAGTTTGCGCTTGAGCAGTTCTGCCGAGATTTCCGGGAAATCAACGGAAAACGATCCCCCAAAACCACAGCATACATCTTCGTCTGTTGCAGTGCAATATTCCATTCCCGCAACCATGATAAGCTCTCGGGGCTCGCGTGTCACCCCCAAACCGCGACAGAGATGACACGGCGCATGGTAGGCAACCTTTTTCCCGCTCTTGCGAAACATTTCCGGCTTGACCTTCAGGACATTGATCATGAAGGAACTGAAATCGATCAGCTTGGCCTTGAGCTGTTCAACCTTGACTCCCAGCCCCTTCTCCTCACCGAGGAGCTTAGGATAATTCTCTTTCAGGTGCGAACCGCAGGAGGCGCAAAGGGTGAGGATATAATCGTAGTTCGCCGGGTCGATTGCCTTCAGGTTCTGGACGGCTACATCTCGCGCCGTTTCGTTTTCACCCATCATCATCGCCGGCAGACCACAGCAGGTCTGCTCCATGGGATATTCCAACTGAACGTTGTGGTCCTTAAGGAAACGCACCAGGGCCAGGGCCTGCTCGGGATAGACGAAATCCACCAGGCATCCGCCGAAGAGGGCCACCCGGTATCGGGGCTTCTCCAACCGGGGATTGATCCGTTCCCACATGTCCCTCAACGGTGTTTTGGCGACCACCGGCAAAGTGCGGAACCCGTGCTCCGAGGAAAAGAAGAAGGGTAGATGGCGCAGGTACTCTCCTTCGGCCACGGGCTTTTGGGCGAGGTAGGCGCGGCGCAAAAGGAAGTGGAAAAGCTTGCGATTTCCCATGACGCGCTTGAGCAGCCGGTTTTTGACGGGTGTTTTGCCTTCGACTTCGAGGATGGTCCGATAGACCCCTTTGATCAGATACGGGAGGTCGATGCCGGTGGGGCAGACCGCCTTGCAGGCTTGGCAATTGAGGCAGGCTTTTACAATGGCACGGGCGTTCTCGCGTCCGTGGTAGAAATAGGTGAGAATGAGTCCGATAGCCCCAATGTAAACATGACCATAGTTGTGCCCGCCGACGAGCTTGTAAATGGGGCAGACATTGGCGCATGCGCCGCAGCGGATACACCGCAGAGCCTGGGAAAATAGCGGGTCGCGAGCCAGCGCCAGGCGGCCGTTATCCAGGAAAACGATATGCATTTCCTTGCGGCCATCCGGAGAGGAGGTGCATGGTGTGGGGCCGGTGATCCAGGTCACGTAAGTCGAGATGAGCTGGCCGGTGGCGTTGCGCGGAAGCGCTTTGAGAATGCGCAGGGCGCTCTTGAGATCGGGCACCAGTTTGTCAAAGCCGACCAGCGCCACATGGACGCGCGGCAGCGTGGTGACGAGGCGTCCGTTGCCCTCATTGGTGACGAGTCCGATCGTTCCCGTCTCAGCGATGGCAAAATTGGCCCCGGTGACGCCCATGTCGGCTTCGAGGAACACCTGGCGGAGTTCCCTCCGGGCCACTTTGACCATGCCATTGATGTCGTTGGGGTCCTGAACCTGCCCGGTGACCTTCGTAAAGAGTTCGGCGACTTCCTTACGGGAGAGATGGATGGCTGGCATGACCATGTGCGACGGGCCTTCGTGACGCATTTGAATGATCCATTCGCCGAGGTCGGTTTCGGTGACGATGAAGCCCTCTTTTTCCAGGTGGTCGTTGAGGAAGGTTTCTTCCGCGGTCATCGACTTGCCCTTGACGATTTTCTTCACCTGGTTGGCCCTGGCAATATCGGCAATGATGGAGTTGGCCTCAAAGGCAGTGCGGGCAATGTGCACCTTGATCCCAACCGCTTCGGCGCGGGCTTTGAAGGCGGCGAAGAGCTCCTCGAGATAGGGAATGGCTTCATCTTTCCCCTGCGCGATCTCGGCGATAAGCGTGTCGAGATCTATTCCCTCAAAGGCTTTAGTCCTGGACGCCTTAAAGGCCGTTGCAAAGTTATCCAACGTGGCGCCCAGGAATTGATTCTGAAGCGCTCGCTTAAGATCATTCTTATAAGTTTTGAGGTCACTCGGTGTGGTGATCATGGCTAATTTCTCCTGAGATGTTATCGGCGCCGGGGTTTCCGTTTTGCCTTTTGAACGTCGTGCACCGGGGATGATTGTTCCTGCCCTTCATCCAGGATCAGAAGGTGCAGTTCCTTCGGGCCGTGGACCCCGATGGTGAGCACCCGTTCGATGTCGGCCGTGCGACTGGCGCCGCTGATAAAGGCAAGATAACGGGGAGCGGACCTCATGAGTTCGCTCAATTCCGATTCCAGTTCCATGGCGTCAGACTTGATGCGAGACCTCGGCAGCACGGCAATGTGGGTTTCGCTCAACATGGTGGCGATGCGCACGTCTTCTGAGGTCGAATCCAGCACCAGGGTAGCCGTTTCAGCAACACCCCAGTCGCCCAGGGTCAGGCCAGTCTGAATCTTCCCGATATGATCCCTGATGTTTTCGGTTAAGAGGGTGATCTCAGCTTGCCGGCACAGTTCTGCCAGTTGAGAACGTTCTTCCGGCCCCAATGCAGGGGCGGCGATCGTCGATCCGCCCTGGTTCTTCGTAACCTCAATGGCATAGAGAAAAGCCTGCTGCAAACCCGTGACGTCGGTGACCGAGGTCTGCACGGCTTCCGCCCTTTCCTTAAAAAGCCTTATCTGTTCGTGTTTTTCCATGGATCTCTTATCTCCTTGCCATCCCCAAAAAGTCTTTTCTTGAAGACGACCGTCGAGAGGAGGGGGGAGTCGCCTCCCCGCCTCCGGTGAGCCAGTCTAGTGGAAAACTGTTCTAATCGTGCCTTCTTTCGTCTCCAGGTCCTTGCCTAAAATGCGCGACATTACGGTGATGAGAACTGCTGTGGCAAAGGTGATCCCGAGATAGAGAAGGCCGTCCGCATTGATGCCCGTCGCCGCTGCTGCCGCAACCGCCTTGACGGCTGCGGGCGCCGCCTTCTCCACGGTCGGAATGATCCAGGTGAAGACATAGGCCTGGAGCATACAGATGATGCCGACCACCGTGCAAAGGAGCAGCGAATGCTTCAGGGTGAACCGGAAGATTTCTGACTCTTTGCCGACCATGTTAGTCGCCGCCGTGGCGACGGAGATCGACTGCGGGGAGATCATCTTCCCGCATACGCCGCCGCAGGTATTTGCATTGACGGTAACAAGGGGATTGATGCCGAGCTGATCTGCCGTAACGGCCTGCAGCTTTCCGAACAGGGCGTTCGTGGACGTGTCGGAGCCGGTCATGAAAACGCCCATCCAACCCAAGAACGCGGCGAAGAACGGGAAAAGCCAGCCCGTGGAGGCGAAGGCATAACCCAGGGTAATGGCCATGCCGGAGAAGTTCATGATGTAGGCGAAGCCCAGAATCGTGGAAATCGTGACAATCGGCCACTTCAACTGCTTCAGGGTATTGCCGGCGACCTCCAACGCGGTGCGGATGGAGGCGCCCATCACCGGGATACAGAAGAGCCAGGCCAGAAGAATGGCCGTACCGGCGGCGCTCAGCCCGTTGAAGGTATAGACGGCGGCTTTTGCCTTGCCGACGTGGTCGATCACCATGTTGTCAAGGCCGCCAATGGGTAGCTTGACCAGGAAGATCTGGTTCATGGCGGTCTGTATGGGTTTGATGCCCCAGGCGGCAACAAAAATGGAAAGCAGAAGAAAGGGCGCCCATGCCCGAAATACCTGGCCGCCGCTATAGTTGAGCGTTGCCCTGCCTTCGCTCTTTGCCTCCTCGGGGAAGTGCCAGCTTTCCTTTGGATGCCAGAATCGCAGGAAGGCAACGGTGCAGATGATCGAGGCTAAGGACGAGAGAATATCCGGGAGCAACGGGCCAATATAATTGGAAGACAAGAACTGGACGAGTGCGAACGAACCGCCGCAGACCAAACAGGCGGGCCAGACTTCGATGCCTTTCTTCCAGCCGGTCATGAGGACCACCAGATAAAGTGGGACAAAGACGCTCAGGAAGGGCAGGGTGCGGCCGACGATCTGGCTAAAGGCCATTAAATCCACGCCGGAAACGCTGGCGCCGACGACAATAGGAATACCGATGGCGCCGAAAGCAACCGGGGCCGTGTTGGCCAGAAGACAGATGCTGGCGGCATAGAGGGCATTGAAACCGAGACCAGCCAGCATGGCGGCGGTGATCGCCACGGGCGTTCCGAACCCGGCAGCGCCTTCGATGAAGGCGCCGAAGGAGAAGGCGATAAGCAACGCCTGCATGCGGCGGTCATCGGAAATTGTTGCCAGAGAGTTCTTGATCACTTCAAACTGTCCGGTCTTTACGGACATATTGTAGATGAATAGGGCGGTAATAACGATCCAGCAGACGGGGAAAAGACCGAACAGCGCTCCGTACACGACCGAGAGGCCGGCAAACTGTAAAGGCATGCCGTATACGACAGCCGCGACGACTACGGCCAGCGTGGTGGCGATAATCGCTGCCCAATGACCCTTCAGTTTCAAAACCGTAAGAGCGACAAAGAGAAATATAATGGGAACAGCCGCAACCAGCGCCGACAACGCCAGGTTCCCCAAAGGATTGACATTCATTGCCCAAGTCATGGTGTCATACCTCCTTTAATGATGATCCCAATTCCCGAATTTTGCGAACAAGATCAGAACACTCCAGTCATGAATAATGCGCTTCTCGAACCCTGCTGCCTTCCAAGGGCACTCCCAACCGACCTTCCTCCTAATGATTCCATCACCTCCCTGCGGCAATTGGACTTTGATCGCATTCACGCACGCTCCACCAATCCACTAATGGGTAAGACCAATATGTATTTTCATCAAGTAAACAAAAGGAAACGCCAGTTGTCAAGAAAAATATTGTTATAGAAGACTTTTTTATTGACATTATACCATAGTATCCGGTATGTTGACCTTCAACGCGCCAGGACCTCTAGGATCATTGGATTTGTGGTATTACCATTGATAAATTTTTTCAGAGGAACCCTTACTTGGGTGGTCACGGCAGCAGAAAACAGAAGGAGGCAGGATAATCATGAAAGCCTTGATTAAAGAATTTGAAGGAGTTTTGGGCAAAGACAATGTGTTTCAGGACGAGACGGATCGCATGACCTATTCCTATGATGCCGCAGTCCTCGATCCGGCCCTTCCTTCGCTCGTCCTTCGGCCCACCTCAAGCGAAGCGCTTGGCAAGGTGGTGGGGTTGTGCAACGAGTATGGATTGCCGCTGACCGTGCGGGGGGCCGGCACCAACCTCAGCGGCGGGACCATCCCCAAAGCGGGGGGCGTGGTGGTGCTCACCAATGCTTTGAACCGAATTATCGAGATCAATGAAGAAGACCTCTATGCGGTGGTTGAACCCGGTGTGGTGACGGCCAAATTCGCGGCGGCGGTCGAGGCAAAGGGGCTCTTCTATCCCCCTGACCCCGGCAGTCAGGCGGTATCGACGCTTGGCGGCAACGTCGCGGAAAATGCCGGGGGACTGCGCGGACTGCGCTACGGGGTGACGCGGGATTATGTGATGGCGCTGGAATTCTTCGATGTCAATGGGGAAGTGGTTAAGACCGGCGCGCGCACGGTGAAGTGTGTTACCGGTTACAACCTGGGCGGCCTCCTGGTTGGTTCCGAAGGCACCCTCGGGGTCTTTGACAAGATCACCCTCAAGCTGATCCCCATGCCGCCTGCAAGAAAGGCCATGATGGCCATATTTGATGATATCAATAAGGCTTCGGAAACGGTTGCGGCGATCATTGCCCACCGCATCGTTCCGGTGACGCTCGAGTTCATGGACAACTTCACCATTCGCGCCGTCGAGGATTTCAGCCACGCGGGACTGCCCGTGGATGCGGCGGCCCTGCTGCTCATCGAAGTCGACGGCCATCCGGTGCAGGTGGAGGAGGATGCCGAGAAGGTGGAATCCCTCTGCCGGCAGATGGGGGCCATGAGTATCCGCGTGGCTCAGGATGCGGCAGAGCGGGACAAAGTATGGGAAGCGCGGCGCGCGGCCCTTTCTGCTCTCTCCCGGGTCAAACCCACCACGGTGCTGGAAGATGCTACGGTGCCGCGGAGCAAGATCCCAGTGATGATCCGGGCCATCGAAGAAATCGCCAAGGAATTCAATCTAACCATCGGTACTTTTGGTCACGCCGGTGACGGCAACCTGCATCCCACGATCCTCACGGACCGCCGCAATCACGAGGAATGGGAGCGTGTGGAAAAAGCCATCGACGCCATTTTCGACCGGGCGTTGGCGCTGGGAGGGACCCTTTCCGGTGAGCATGGCATTGGTATGGCCAAATCGCGCTTCCTGGAGAAGGAAACCAGCCGGGCCACCATCCTCTATTCACGGCGCATCAAAGCGGCTCTGGATCCCAAGAACATTCTGAATCCCGGCAAGATCATAGGAGAGTAGCCATGTCCGATATGAAGCACCTCGCGATCCTGATCAAGGACCTTGAAGATCAGCTCGTCGTTTGTATGCGCTGCGGAATGTGTCAGGCCGTGTGTCCGGTCTTTGCGGAAACCGGTCGTGAAGCTGATGTGGCGCGCGGGAAGCTGGCTCTCCTCGATGGCCTCGTCCAGGAGATGTTCAAAGATCCCAAAGGGGTGAATGACCGCCTGATGCGCTGCCTTCTCTGCGGTTCCTGCTCGGCGAATTGCCCCAGCGGAGTCAAGGTGCTGGATATCTTCATCAAGGCGCGCGCCATCCTCACCGGTTACATGGGGCTTCATCCCCTGAAAAAGGCAATTTTCCGCGGCATGCTGGTGCGTCCGGAATTCTTTAACAGCCTCATGGAGTGGGGCTCCAAGCTCCAGGGGATCTTCGTTAAACCGGTTGACGACCTGCTCGGGACCTCCTGCGGCCGCTTCTTCTCCCCCCTTGGGGACCGCCATATTAAGGCCCTCGCCCCGGTTGCCTTTCACCAGATGGTGGAGCCGATGAACAGTAGGCCGGGGGCATCGGGATTGAAAGTGGGCTTCTTTGTCGGGTGCGTCATCGACAAGGTTTTTCCCGGCATTGGAGAGGCCGTGCTGCGCACCATGGATCATCATGGCGTCGGGGTGTTTCTTCCCGAAGACTTTGCCTGTTGCGGCATCCCCGCACTTTCTTCGGGAGATACGGTAGCCTTCAACAAACTGGTTCGCTACAACCTGCAAAGGTTTACCGCGCAGCCCTTCGACTTCCTGATTACCGCCTGCGCGACCTGCACCTCGACAATCAAGAAACTGTGGCCGTTGATGGCGCAGGATCTCGACGCCGAAACTCAGGAGCAGGTGGCGGCAATGGCCTCAAAAACCATGGACGTAAGCCAGTTTTTGGTTGATAAACTGGGCATTCGTCAGGTAGAAACACAAGGCGATGAGAAAAAGGTCAACCTCACTTACCACGATCCCTGCCACTTGAAGAAGTCTCTGGGAGTGGCGGCACAGCCTCGCACTTTGCTTCAGGCCAATCCCGGATATCGCTTGGTGGAGATGCTCGAAGCCGACCGCTGCTGCGGGATGGGAGGGAGCTTTAATCTGCAGCATTATGATATTTCTGCAGCCATCGGCAAACGCAAGCGAGAGAACATCGAGCAATCGGGATGTGAGGTCGTCGCGACGAGCTGCCCGGCCTGCATGCTGCAGATTACGGATATGCTGTCGCAGGCAGGGGACCGTATTCAGGTCAAGCATGCCATTGAGATATACGCTGAATCTTTGGCCAGAAAATAGTTGGGAACCATTTTCATGTTAAAGTTAATTAAACCCAAACGGATGTCTGATCAGGTTTTTGAACAATTGAAAGACCTCATCTTCCGGGGCCACCTCAAACCCGGGGAACGCTTGATGACCGAGCGCGAACTGGCTCAGCATTTGGGTGTCAGCCGGCCGACGGTAAGGGAAGCCATCAACAAGCTGGTAGCTATGCATTTGCTCGATCACCGACAGGGACAGGGAACCTTTGTGAACCCCCCAACCACCAGCGCTGACAAAAATCCTCTCGCAGCAGTTCTCAATGGGCAGGACGCCAGCTTGATGGATTTGCTGGAGGTGCGGTTGGGGTTGGAATGTAATGCTGTGGCCCTGGCCGCCCGGCGAGCGAGCGAGGACGATATCCGCGAAATCGAGAAGAGTGTCGAGGACATGGCTGCCGCCATCAAGGAGGGCAACCTGGGGAGTGACGCCGATATTTCTTTTCATATGGCGATTGCCTACGCAACGAAAAACGTCGTGCAGATTCATATCATGAAAAGCCTCTACGACCTTCTTTTCTATGGCATCCAGGAGAACCTGCAGCATCTCTACACGGAACCGATCAATTTGGACAAGGTCCTTCAGCAACACACCGACATTCTCAACGCCCTCCGTCAGCACGATCCCGATGAAGCCTATACCGCCATGAAGCGACACATTACCTTTGTGCAGGATTATTTCAGGGAGCGAAATATCGGGTGATATTGGAACATTCGGACCTCGTTTTGGTAACCTCCTGGAGCGAATAAGCTCGTAATATAGGACCTCCCTGAGTCGTGGAAGAAATCCATTTACGAGCAGGCGGCAGAGACGTCAGCCAAGGCACGAGAGAGGAACAGGAGCATCGGACCGGGATATAGCTCTCCTCCGGTGAACGGCAATGTTCGGTGAGAAGAGGACAGGTATGGCGGAGTACGGCGAATGGAATCGAAAGGGAGCAGCCCTTAGCGATGTAACAGCCAAGGCCGAGTACGATGTGAGCCGGGACTTCATCGTCAAAGGAATTCAGGCGGCCAAACTCGAGTACCGACATGGGGTGATGCAGGGAAACCCGTACCTCAGAATCCTGAGGACCCAACTCGAGAAATACATAATTGAAGAACTTGGAGAAGACTACTTGGTGAGGGTCAAGACTCAGACAGAGCTGCGCAGGATCAAAAAGGAGATATCCGATCTCAAGAAGAAATTGAATGCGCTGCAGGAGCGGAAGGATGATCTTGAGGAGTCGTTGAGGAAATAAGAGACCACCCTCACCGTCTCTCTCTAACGAGCAGGGTCATTCCTTCCACGCGGTTCAGCAGGTCGTCGCTGGGAAGTTGGATATTGTTGAGCTCGGCGCCGGGGTGAAGCGTGGTGATGGCGGCATGGCCCACGACTTGTCTTCCTTCCCTGCCCCAGAGGTCTCGCGTCTTAATGCCCCACAGGTTATGGAAAACGATGGCGCGGCCGCGCTGATTCCCAATGTAGAGCATGACATGGCCTTTAACCCAAATGAGCGTCAGAAATGGAATGCCGCGCTCTAGAATCATTCTTTCTTTGTCTTCGGAGGCGAGGCTGCTGAGATCAATGAAGGCGCCGCCCTCCAGGGCCTGGTTCGAGGAATGGCGTGGCAGCCACAGTCCGAACGGGGCGAAAAGGTCCTTCAGCATGGCCGAGCAATCCCGATTCCGGTAGAGTCCGCCCCAACCATATGGTTTGTTGATCAGTTCATTCGCCATGGCAGCAATGTTGGCAGAGGTCAGATTCAAGGGTTGCAGGACCGCACCATTCCTGGGGATGATTGCGCGCGTGATCTGCGCAGCCCGGTGTTCATCAGCGCGGGCAACCATTATGCCATAGTTCTCCTCGCCTTCATCCATCTTGGGGAACTGGGCCCCGAGGTCAGTCTTGAAGAGAAACATTCCCTCCTCATCATACACGGAGATGCCATCCCTGGTTATGGCGACGTAATCGGAACGTTCCCAAAGAGCGATAAGCTTCGGGTCCACCGCGGCAACATCCCGGGCCGGGAGCCATCCTGATCCGTAATGGGATTCGGCCAGAACCCACGACTTGTCTTTGGATACATGAGCCACATATATGGGCGTGTTGGCGGGGACGGCAGAGTTTTGGAGATTATCGAAAGGGTATCCCGTGCCGTCAGCTCTCAGGCTCGAGAAATGAGGCCGGAGGGTTGGCAGCATGCGGAAGTCCGAGTGGTCAATGGTTATGGCGGTGAAACGTGCATTGGGGTAGGTTTCGAGATCAGCGTTGCGCGCAAGCTCTTCGAGCCATTCACCGGTGCGCTTCCGGCCGTTCTCACCATGTCCGGGGTTGCTCCGGTATTTTGCGAATTCCCGGAGCAGTTCGTCCCGAGTATTCGCGGGTCCGGCCTGATTCCACGGCAGGAAGAAGTGGTGCATGAAGTTCGCAACCATTCGCGGCTGCTCTTCCGGAGTGACAGTCTCGTGATTTGTTGCGGAACGATTGAGATAGAAGGAATTGTCTTGAGGGAGTGTTCGTATATCTTGGATAACTTCGGGAGAAGAATGGCATCCGGAGAGCAACACGATGATAAGCAGCAAAAGGATCTGATCGAATCGCCATTTCATTTTGATCCCATCTTAAACCACGAAGGACACGAAGATCACGAAGAAATCACTTCGTGTCCTTCGTGTTCTTCGTGGTGAAAGAAAATACTCTGTTTTTGGATAGCTTAGAACGTCCTTCATTTGGGCAAAGCGAGCAACAATTCATAATAGAGCTGCGCGGCCAGGCGGACTTGCTCAAAAGAAACCGCCTCATCCGGTGCATGGGCCTGCGCCAGTTCGCCGGGACCGAGCAGAATCGGCTTCATCCCCGCTTCCCAAAGGAGATTGGCGTCGGAATGACTGCGGAAGGACTGCGGTTCCCAGAGCAGGGAATGCTTGTCGTAAACCTGCTTCAGGGCTCCCACGAGCAATCCCTTCTCCGGGATCACATAGCCGCCATGGACGGTGGCAAAACGGAGTGTGCCGCTGAAATCATGGTTCCCGTTGCGCTCACCATTCAGGATATCTTCCATTTCCAGGATGATTTCACCCACGGGAGCGGTAGGAGGCAAATGAAGGTCGAGCCACGCGTCGCATCGCTCCGGAACGGCAAAACCAGCCTGAGAGCTCGATAGGTCACGGATGTTGTAGACCATCTCGGGGCGCTTCGTTTCGATGTAGTGAGAGATTTTGAGGAGAAATCGAAGCATGGAATCAATGGGGTTTTGATTCTTGTTGGCGAGGGAGGCATGCATCCGCCTGCCGCGGGTGGTGATCTGGACCTCAAGGTAGCCGTAGTGACTCAGGCACGGTTGCAGGTTAGTGGGTTCACCGACGACAGCCCAGGGAAAATGGAACTCCCGACCCAATGCTACGGCCCCATCCCCGTCCTCTTCCTCGCCGACGACCAGCGCGAGCGCCACCGGTGGCCGAGAATCGGAGCTCCCCCAGACGGCGCGATAGGCTTCGATCATCGCGGCGCAACCCCCTTTCATGTCGGAAGCGCCCAGGCCGACAACCGAATCACCCTGCTTATCGTATCCAAAGCATTCCAGGTCGTAGGCCATGACAGTATCCACATGGCCGATCAAAACCACGGAAATCTCAGTCTCCGGGGGCAGGATCACCAGGTTGTAGCGGTTGTCATCGACTTCCTGCTGAATAACCGGCAGGCCACGCCGCCTCAGGTAACCGTGGAGGTACTCGAGGATCTCTTCCTCCTTGCCGGAAGGACTGTAAATGTCGACCAGTCGTCGCAGGAGTTGGCGCAGGCGCGGAGGATGGATGCCGGCTGGGGATTTATTCATCGTCTTCGACTTTATAACGGGAAGTGGATCGTCCGTTCACCTTCTTTTCTCGTAATTGGCGGAGTTGAGGATCCAGGTTCACCGCCAGGTAGATGTGTTCCTGAGGGCTGCCGAAGCCCATTTTGCGAAAGAAATAGAGGGCGGGAAGGTTATCCGCTTCCGAATCCACCACCAGCATGCGCACGCCCTCTTCCACCATGATATCGCGAAAACGATGAAACAGCTTGGATGCGATGCCGTGCCCCTGAATATCAGGATCGACCCCAAGCCAGATCAAGTGGCCATATTTCCAGGCCGAGTGGGTCTTTGTGACCGTCGTACCGAGGGCAAAACCGACAATCTCGTCATCCATTTCGGCCACCAGGCAGAACTCGGAATCCCCCTGAAACAGGGTGACCACTTCGTATTCATCCCAGGTGCGGTAAAGATTCGGCACCTCTCTGGCGGTAAAGACTTTCTCTCCCAGATGAAACACGGTTGCCAGGTCATCGATTTCCATATGTCGCACCATGACATTCGCCCGCTTCTTCTTATGTTCGTGATTGTCCTGTGAGTCCATAAATACTATCTATTGTCATCCTCCGTTTGCTGTCTTTTCCTTAATCGCGACGGCTCCTTCGCCAGCAGCTTTGCGCCGGCGTCTTGCTTGAGCAGTCGGGTCTGGCGAATCTTTTCCTTACGCTTCAGATCTCCGTACTTTCCAAACCGCCCGCTTCCTCGTTTTTGCATGGCCCTTCCCTTTATTTATGTTATTCCTTAATATGCATTCATATCTATTTTACTTACTAACGGGCAGAGTATAAACCTCGTTTGGAGGGAAAAGTCCATAGCACCGTTCGTTTACGATCTGATTCCTTTAGCATATGCATTCCTCTGGGGGCAAGAAGGAGTATCGGCGGGAGAGGGAAAACGGCGAAGAGGCTTCCGTCCGGCAACGAAGCTGAAATGCCGCCAGGTGCGGTTTGGCAAGGATTTCGGCAAGAACTATTGAAGCACTGGTAGAAAGCCATGCCTGAAAAGGGAAACTGGAAATCTATACTGGAGAGCTGGATCCGGCACACGGGAGCGAAGCTTAGAGCCAGTGCTGAAATCTCGCGAGAGGTTTTCTACGGCTTTACGGTCCATGGGCTGGATATGGAGCTGAAGAAGGAAAGAGGAGCTTTAGAGCATCTCTTTATGCTTGTCGTCTTTGGCGACATTGTCGGTTTGCCGCTCCTCCCGCCTTACTATTCGATGAGGCTGCTCCCGTATATCATCCCCTCGATTCAGCTCTGGAAAAGGAGCCTGCTGCGGGAAAAAGACCTCACGGATCTCGCCTCGGTGGACCTTTGACCGCGATGCCTTACCCGCCTGTTCTGGTTGGGCCGAGGGGATTGAGAAAAAGGCAGGAAGACATGTGGTATCGTCAAACCGAGATTGGGGTCTTTTGGATTCGCTTCGATCCGAGCACGCGCACACGGTTCCTTCTCGGAATCGGCGACGAGCCCCTGGGGTGGTATTATTCACCCGAAGCGGCCGCAGATGACGTCTTTCTGCAAAAAACCAGCTGGTCGGAGTGGGATTCGCTTGCCGCCGTCACCAAACCGAAGGACCTTTCGGAGTGGGTCCGGGTGGACTGTCAGGCGTGGAGCACCGACTTCCCCTGAGGTGCCTGCGACTTACTGGACGATGACGATGCCGGCCAACGTTCCCTTCGGGATGTCGGCGGGCTTGGCGCTGCTCCCAATGGGATAGATCTCCCAGCCTACTGCTGCAACCATCCGGTAGACATCGATGCCCACGGCTTCCATGGAGGGTCTTGACAGCAGGGCGAAGCGGCACCGGTCTCCGGTCATGGCCTGGCAAGTCTTGTGCTCGCCGCAATAGGTATGGCGGCATGATCCGGCAGCGAAACCAAAGGCCAGATAGTGTCCATCGTAGAAAGCCATGGATTCGAGGTCGCTGACAATCTTGAAAACTTCCCGATAGGCGGCGACTCTTTCTTTGATGGTTGCCTTGTCCCTCACAATCACTTCGGGAGGGACATCTTTGATAAAAAACACGGCCCATCGATACTGCTTCAAGATGTCCCGAAGTTCCGAAGGCTTCATGGCATGGGGCGGGCAGTGGGCGCCGGCGCCGTAGCCGAAACATCGGGGAATGCGGCACTTGAGGGTGATGCGGTCGTCAACGGGAATGTCTTCCGCCTTCACGACGAGAGCGTTTGATGCCCCCAGTTCCATGGCTTTTTTTCGGTATCGATCGAGGTCCTCTTCGAGCCGGTCCGCGTGCATGTCTACCGTGATCTTCTCGATCTTACCGCTCATGAGTCCTCCTTCTCGCGGAAGAGTAAAAGTAGTGGGCAGTTGTCAGTGGCCAGTGATCAGAAAAGGCCACAACAGCAAGCCCCCGACCAATAACCAATAACTGATA
>JADGQM010000221.1 GCA_017881795.1 Syntrophobacteraceae bacterium | reverse complement strand
ACCCTGGCAGCCAAACTGTCAACTCGGCTGTTAGTACGGATATCGGCAGGAGCTACCGTCAGAAGCCGGGAGCTCCCTTCTTGCTCAATTCCCAAAAGTTGCTCAAGGAGGTAATACTGCTCAAGGCGATGTCTGATGTTCGCTTCGACTTCCGCCTTGTTGTCGGCAGCAGGAGTTTTACGCCAAAGGAAATGAACCTCCGGCTCCGGAGTCAGATCTCCGATGAGCAATTTGTTAAGATCGCAAAAATAGGCCTTGGCGAGAGCCGCCAGTTCAGGTGCGTTGACCTCCCGCTCTCCCTTTTCAATATAGTTTTGCAACGAATAGTCGGACGCAGATCGGCAATAAGAACGCTGGAGGCATATCTTCCCACCGCTCAAAGTTCGCGAATCGTATGTTTTCAAGCTACTGCCGGTGAGCAATTCTTCAAGATCCTGGCAAGAGCCGTGCGATTGCCTCTTGAGTGAAAGCTCATCTCTGTATATACTTAAGCATATTTTCAATACACACATAGGAGGATCGGATGGCGCTCAGTATTAGAAATTCCCGAGCCGACAAGCTTGCCCGCCAGGTTGCGGCCGAAAGTGGAGAAAGTCTCACGGAGGCGATCATTCATGCTCTGGAAGAGCGACTCGAACGCCTCAAGGGACGCCGCACGATCACCGATGTGGCCGAGGAAATCATGAGAATATCTCTCCGTTGCAGGGCGCTGCCGGAAAAAGATCCACGCAGTGCGGACGAGATCCTGGGCTATGAGGAGAGGGGGTTGCCGCAATAATGGTCATTGACACCTCGGCGCTGGTCGCGATCCTTTTGGGGGAGGCCGAAGCGGAACCATTTGCTCTGGCGATAGCCGGCGATCCCAAAAGACTCATCAGTACCTTTACCGCCCTGGAGACTGCGATTGTCATCGAGGCAAAGAAAGGCGAGTCTGGTGGACGGGAGCTAGACCTTCTCCTTCACCAGGCAAGGATTGAAATGGTGCCAATGACCGCCGAACAATTCGAGATTGCACGGTCAGCCTGGAGAAGGTACGGAAAGGGGAGGCATCCGGCGGGACTGAATATCGGGGACTGCTGTTCCTATGCTCTTGCCAAATGTGCTGACGAACCACTTCTTTTCAAGGGCGATGATTTCTCTCAAACAGACATCAAGACGGCGAACTGGAAGCCGTGACTGCCCAAAATCCCTTTTCAAACAGCTCTTCTCCGCCCAGGCTCAATCCCTTGTCTTTCATGTACCGCATCAGCCTGTCTGCCTCCTTTCGAGGAACGAAGACCACCTCCGCGCCCTTGCCGCTCTTTGGGATTTGGGTGGTGAGCTTTGAGTCGTCGACATCCCTGGGAGTGAGTTTCAGGACTTCGCCGACTTTCATGCCGCCTCTGGTCATCAGTTCAAGGATGAGCCGGTTTCTTGCCTTTGTCGTTTTGAAAATGATTTCGTCGATCATTTCCTTCTCGATAATGTCCCAGTGGGCAGGCTTCCCTGACCGATAAAGTCGCCTCAACATTGGAGCGTCACCGGGGTTTTCAATGGTGGGATCATGATTGGTCCTGACGAAATTGAAGAAGGCCTTCAGGCGGGAATAGCGGCCGTGCTTGGTCTGTTGCTTTCCACCCTCCGTGATCTTGCTCAAAAAGGAGAAAATTTCTTCGGATGTAACGGCAGCAAGGTCCCGGCCTCTGCCCAAGTGATCACAGAGTTTGGAGAGCGAAATGGCGTAAGATTCGATCGTGTTTTCTTCCGGAATTCATCTTATGTTAATCGTGTAATCGATCCTGGCACACCCTTTGCCCTTCTCAATACAATTCGATATCGTTAAAATATAGGGGGGAATCGAGGATGATGGCTATCGGCTGTGATTGCCGAAGGGCATTGCATGTTAGGAAGTCGGTTTTTGAGTCCTTCTCAAGAAAAGGGAAGTTAAATGAAGAAGACCATCAGTATCGTTATCGCCATACTCGTACTACTTCTCATGAACCCCATTTCCGGGCGGGCAAGCGAAGCAACCGATCTATTAAACGGTTCGTTTGTTCACTTTGGATATAGCGAAACCACCGAGGCCATGACCATTAAACAATTCAAGCGGGTACTCAATGAAATGCATTCTTTGGGTATGCAGACAATCATTCTGGATGCTGTTCGCATGAAAAAGAGCGGTGCTGCCTGTGGTGGTGGGGCAAATGATTTCTACTGGGTTGCTGGATTTCCTAATAAGCTAAAGAACGTTTTGGATGAAGCTCATAAGAGAGGAATGATTGTATACGTAGGTGCAGTCATGTCATTTATGAACTGCGATAATTTTCATAAAAGTCCAAATCAGGAATTAGTATATCAGGATATAGAAACAAACATAAAAACTATTGCTGATAATTACAAAAATCATCCTGCTTTTGGCGGCTGGTACATACCAGATGAACCAGGAGCAGATTTCTCACTCATTAAGAAGATTTCATATTACCAGAATATTACCTACCAGTTAAAGCAATTGACTCCAGGGAAGAAGGTGGTGATGGCTCCTTATCTGCAGCCTGGCTCCCTGAGCCCTTCAGATCTAGCTTATGTGGCAGCCCTTTTCCGAGATGTAACAGGAATTGATGTCCAAGCATGGCAGGATGGAACTGGTTCGTTTGCCAACTCACCCTCATCAGACTGGCAAAATAAATATTCCACTGAGGATTATTACCTTGAATTAGTAAACCACCTTGGCTCAGAGGCTATCTGGGCCGACATAGAGCTATTCAATGTCAAAAGCTACCGAAGTGCTTCTGTTGCAAGACTGAACAATCAGTTATCAGCAGCTCGCTTGCCCAGCAAGCGCGTGTCATGGCTATTTCAAAGTCACATGAGTCCTTCTTGGGGACCAGGCGCAGGTTTTAAGGAAGCTCGTCGACTCTTTGCATCATACCAGGCCTTGTATGGATTTAAGGGCGCTTATTTGAGTTATGAAGGATCATATCGCTGGATCACGCCTCCTTCATCACAATACCCGGATCTCTATGGAGAGCTTAACAATGCAAGGACAGCAGATCCAAAGAAACCCTTTGACTCTGGTTGGGTTGGTGTTCTTGGAAACGCTCAATTTGTGTTTGATTTTTTGTCACCCACCAATGTTGATTGGCTGGGGGTTCATGTTTTGATACAACCCAACTCGGGGATTGCGTCACCAAAGGAACTTCAAATACGTTGCTCGGTTGATGGCATTAAATTCGGTCCTGCTAAGAGAATTGCTTCACCTATTAATGGAACAGACATTCTCTCAAAGGACGGTGCTGAGTATGTGATATCTAACTTAACATCATTAAAATTCAAAAATTGCACATCAGTTCTAGTAACACTTATAAATACACAATGGACGTTTTTGAGTGAGGTTGAAATAGCGCGTGATTAGTGTCCGTATGAAAGCTGATAACTGACTGAAATAAGTGTCTAAAATGGGATATTTCTCTTGCAGTTCTTGCGGCGCCTTGGCGTATTGATACAGATCTTGAGTATTTACACTGGTATCATTGATGGCAAATTGGACAACCATGGTTTTGTGTTATATTTAGGGGGACAGCGTCAGCCAATGTGAGGAGAAAACCATGCATTTGAATGCACAGAGTTTGGTGGAAGCAAAATTATACCCGAGCCAGGAAGCCGTCATCCAGGATGCGTTGCGCTCGCTGCTGCATGAGAAACCTCAATTGCGCGTCGAACTTGCCATCCACAGTTATCAGAAGCAGGAAATCTCGCTTGCCAAGGCGGCCCACGTGGCACGGGTGAGTTTTGACCAGATGAGAGAGCTGCTTGTGAAGCGAGGCATTGACATCCGCCTTGGTCCGAGGGATGATGAGGAGGCCAGACAGGAGATCGAAAACATGGGGCGCATTCTCGCCGAAGGAAAAGCTTGATGAACGTGATTGCGAATACCACGATCATCTCGAACTTTGCGGCTGTGGGGAGGTTGGATGTCCTTCGAAACCTGTTGGGGCGGCTCTACATTACAACTGACGTTTTCGCTGAAATCCAAGATGGCATGGCTGAAGGATATGATTTCTATGCGGGCATTGAATCCCAGATCCATCCCCTGCCGCCGGATGGCTGGTTGCATCTGACGTCCCTGGACGGCGACGAGGAGCTTCGCTTTTTCAGCCGACTGCCTTCGGCGCTTAACCGCGGGGAGGCTTCATGTCTTGCGGTAGCCTCACTGCGCGGGTGGGCGTTCTTGACCGACGATGCTCGCGCCCGGGCAGCCGCACGTGAATGCAAAGTGCTTGTTTCCGGCACGCTGGGGATACTCTCAAAAGCGGTCGAAACGGAATTGCTTTCCATGGACCAGGCAGACATGCTGCTCAACGGCATGATCCAAGCAGGTTATCCACCTTACAGCAGCCTGGTTGAATTGTATATGGTCTGAGAACCCCTGAGTCTCAAGATACGTAATAAAGCCTGGTTCCTTCATCTCCAGATCCGTAATCTCTTGAAGTTTGACACCCGTCTGATAAAGACGTATAATTAAAATTGACCATACGTCATGCCATATGGAGGTTGACCATGCATACCAAACTTACTTTGCGTCTGGAGGAAGAGCTCATTCGGAAGGCAAAGAGGTTTTCCAAAATCTCCGGGAAATCGATCTCCAGGACTGTGGCGGATTATTTCGAGAAAGTCGATGCGCCCCCACCGAAAGAGATCGAGGGCATCACCCCAAAGGTGGCGTCTCTCAAAGGCATCCTGAAGGGAACCGGCATTGAGGAAAAGGACTACACCAGGCATCTTGAGGAGAAGCACTTTTGAAAGTACTCTTCGACACAAATGTAGTCTTGGATCTTCTGCTCGATCGCGAACCTTTTTCGCTGGAGGCAGCAAAATGCTTCTCCAGAGTTGAGGCAGGTGAGAGTATCTCGCTTTTGCTTTCGCTTTTCGAAATCGCCCCCGTAAACAAGACCGCTCTGAAAGGTGCATTGAATCTGCCATTTAAAGATTTCGAGGACGCGGTGCTGCATGAAGCCGCCCGCCTTGTCAACGCTGACGTGATTGTCACACGTAATACAGTCGACTTCAAACACTCGAGTATCCCAGTTCGGCAGCCAAGGGAATTTGGAGAGGGCGAACCTTAGTGCGGGCCGATGCAGCAGAAGATGTCCCAGCCAAAACTATGACGGCTGGACTGACTTCGGCAAGAGCCACGATGAAACCATGGGCGCCGGCATTCCTAAAGTCGGTTGGAACCAAGCGCCGGCATTCCTAAAGCCGAATTATGCAAGACTATGAATCAGCGCTTCATCACTTTCATCCCCTTGTGGCGAGCTGGTTTTCGGAATCAATCGGCGTACCCACTGACCTGCAGATGCTTGCATGGCCTAAGATTGCGGCCGGCGAGCACGTCCTGATCACGGCTCCTACGGGAAGCGGGAAGACGATGGCCGCCTTCCTCTGGGCTATAAACGAGCTCATCACGGGAAAATGGCCCCCTGGTGGCATCAGCGTCCTCTATGTATCACCACTCAAGGCACTCAATAACGACATACGCAGGAACCTACTGAGACCGCTTTCCGGTCTAAAGGCGCTCTTCAATCGAGCTGGAAATCATATGCCCCCGGTCGGGGTAGCGGTACGAAGCGGTGACACCCCTCAGTCCGAGCGGCGCCGTATGCTGAGGGAGCCTCCCGAAATACTCATCACGACGCCGGAGAGCCTCAATCTGATGTTGAGCTCTCACGGGGGCCGATCGGTGCTGACTGGGATCCGCACCGTGATCCTGGATGAGATTCACGCGGTTGTGGGCAGCAAGCGCGGTGTGCACCTCATAACTGGGGTTGACCGGCTGGTGCCCCTAAGCGGTGAATTCCAGCGCATTGCCCTTTCGGCTACCGTGCGGCCTGCGGAGCTCGTAGCCCAATTCATCGGCGGCTACCGCATGTCCGGCGATCCCAAAAACCCCGATTATGCCGCAAGAGCGGTCCGCATCGTTTCGTCATCGCGAAAGAAAGACTACCGAATCGCGGTTAGATTCCCGGATTTGGCCCCCCATTGGGATACTCCCGATTCCTTCTGGAAGCCTTTTGTTCACGAGATCAAAGATATCATCGTAAAGAACCGGTCGACCCTCATTTTCACAAACAGCAGGCGGCTGTGTGAGAAAATCACCCATATGCTGAACGAGGGCGAGCCTGCTCCGGTGAGCTATGCCCACCATGGCTCTCTTTCCCGAGAAATCCGTGCGGAAGTGGAGAAAAAGCTGAAGAATGGAGAGCTGCGTGCGATTGTCGCTACCAACTCTTTGGAGCTCGGCATAGACATTGGTGCGCTCGATGAGGTCATCCTGCTGCGGGCGCCCCCATCCCTCTCTTCTGCAATTCAGCGGATCGGCAGGTCCGGGCATCAGGTGGGGGAAGTGAGCCGCGGGACGCTCCTGCCTACCGAGCCTCAGGACGTGCTTCAGGCAGCAGTGCTCGCCGGGGGGGTCCTCGATCAGAATATCGAACCGGTACGACCTGTTCTGGCCCCACTGGATGTGCTGGCGCAAATCATCGTTTCCATGACTGGCCTTGAAACCTGGAATCTGGAAGACCTTTACGCCTGGATAAGAACCAGCTACCCCTACCAATCACTAAGCCGGCGGCTGTTCGATCTGGTCATTGAGATGCTGGCAGGGCGGTTTTCAGGCAGCAGGTTGCGCGAGCTGAATCCGCGCATAGCCGTCGATAGGTTGGAAAACACGGCGGCGGCAAGAAAGGGCGCCCTGCAGGCGGTCTACTTTTCCGGCGGGACGATCCCCGACAGGGGCTACTTCCATCTCCGCCACTTTGAGACCGGGGCACGAATCGGGGAGCTTGACGAAGAGTTCGTCTGGGAAGCTAAAATCGGACAGGTGTTTACCCTTAGCACCCAGAACTGGAGGATACAGCGGATCACGCACAATGATGTCTTCGTAGCTCCAGCCAGGCCCGGGGCCGCAGCCCCTCCCTTCTGGAAAGCTGAGGAAAACCTTAGGGATACCTATTTGTCCGAGCGAATTGCAGACTGTCTCGAAGCCGCTGACAGGCTGCTGGAAGACCTCCAGCCCAAA
>JADGQM010000220.1 GCA_017881795.1 Syntrophobacteraceae bacterium | reverse complement strand
TCACGGGGATTGAACCTGGCAGCTTTCGGCGCCGGCGTCGGGACCCCGCCATGGAATCGCGTTGTGAATGCTTCCGAGTGGCAGGCGGTGCGTTCGCGCGGTGGGCAGTTGGTGCACTTCCTGATCCGCCCCGGCAATGCAAATGTGCCACCGATACCGATCCCTGCGAAACAGATCGCCACACGGTTCCAGCGCGCTATTTCGTAGCGCAATCGGCTCACAGCGTGACGTCAGGAACAGACTTGCGGTGCAAGACCCTCTGGGGATTCAGTAAGTCCTTGCCGTTTCTAACAAATTCGCAAAAACTGCTCAACCCCGGAGCAAGAGTTCTGAAGGTACGGCTTGCACCCGCAAGGTTCGGACAGTGTTAAGCTATCGCCACTTGTGACGATACAGCCTCTGAGTATGGCGACAATACCCGGGGCTTTGCACCCTATCGGTGGAGAACCGTTACTGCTGTGCCCTCAGCGGTAACCTTGCCGGTAACGGGACGATCTTTGCCTGCCGCTGGATCGGACTTCTCCATAGCGACGAACCACGTTCCTTCCGGAAGCGCGTAGTCGTAGTTATTGGCAGAATTATAAATGACAATGATATCCTGCCAGGTATCGCCATTTGCCTTGGCATTGATCCGATTGACGACAACGCCGGAGCGGAGCGTGTCATCGGTTTTAACGTTGTTATTGATCTGGTTCCAGCTGGTCAGCCGGAATCCAGGGTGATTTTTTCTCAGCGCGATGACCTGTCGGTGGTAATCAAAAACATCCGCGTTGTCGATCTTCCATTGCCAGCGAATTGCATTGACACTATCAGATGCATCGTAGCTGTTTTTATTGCGCTGCTTGTCCCGCAGCATTTCGTCGCCGGCTTGCAGGAAGGGAATACCTTGGGAGGTCAGAATGATGCCATCGGCGAATTCCTGAATGCGTTTCAGGTAACCCGGCTTATCAGCGGCACCATTAAGATCTGCCCATACCAGGATCTTATCGCGTAGAATCAGATTGTCGTGGGCCGAGACGTAGTTGATTGTCTGCTCAGGGTCGTTCGCGAACATTTGATCCCAGCGATCGGGAAGAACCTGAGACGGGTCGTAGGTGGAACGGATGGCGCCGCGGCTGCCGACGCGGATGGGAAATAAATTATCAAGCTGATTGAAAATGTAGCCACCGCCCATGCCTGAATCATTTTCTCCCTTCAGGGCCTTCCGGTATTGGTCGTTAAAGGCGCTGACGTGAGCATCGACGATGCGGCCGACGGTTCCGAGGCGAACGCGGTCGGCATCGAACGGGTCATCTCCGCAGCACCGCCACGGCTCACCGTAGATCAATAACATGGCATCCGAGAACTGCTGATTAAGATAATGGCCCCAGTCGCCGGCGGCCGCGTAATCGAAAATGCCCATCAAATCGAAGCGGAAGCCGTCGACATGATATTCACGCGCCCAGAATTCCAGTGAGTCGCGAATAAAGCGACTGACCATAGGTGTCCGATCGTCGACGGTATTGCCGGTTCCGGAGAGATTGCTACCCAGAAAGTATTGTCCGGTAATGGGAGTGAAGGTGGTTTCGGTCCCGCTGCCGTCAGCAGTGTGGTTGTAGACGACGTCCATGATCACCCGGATACCGGCCTTGTGGAATTCGTTGATCATGGTCTTCAGCTCGCGAATCCGTTCGACCGGATCGTCCGGGTGTTGCGAGTAGCGCTCCTCGGGGACGTTGAAGTTCAGCGGGTCATAGCCCCAGTTGTAGCAGTTCGGGGGCGCCCCCGAGCACGCCCTGAAGTCGAAGAAGGGCAGAATCTGGACATGGGTAACACCGAGCTCCTTCAAATGGTCGAGTCCTGTCGCCCGATCTTTGAACATTGTTCCCTGCTGCACCATGCCGAGAAACTTGCCACGTTTCTCTGGATCGACACCGGACGATGGATCGATGGTGAAATCGCGCACATGGACCTCATAAATCACCGCATCCTCGCGCGCATCCAGCGGTGGCCGCGGCGCCCAGCCGCCGACCGGATCGGTCAGGGCCAGGTTCACGACGACGTTGTTGTCGGTCCCGGGATCAACCATGACGCCATAAGGGTCGCGGGCAGTGCGACCATTGACCTGGAAGTGGTAGCGTTTGAGATGATGATCTCCGGAGACGGTGACGGTGTAAACGTCGGCGGATCCATTCCCGTCGGGGAGCCGATTCATCGAGTAGAGCTTACCATCAAGCCACAGTTGCACGTTCGCCAAATCCGGTGACCACAGTGCGAACGTGGTCGCTGTGGGACTATAAGTGACGCCGAGAGATACTGGAACACCGTTTGCGCAGGCGCCAGTCGTTACGTCTTCAAGCTTCTTGGGGGGGAGCTCGATCTGCTTGGTGGCTCGGTTGAAGCTGATCTCGTAGCGGGCACAGTCAGCGATCGGCTGATCCTGGGCCGGGTAGTTCTCTTTCCAATCGCCGAAATGATCGATCTTAAAGCGCGGGTTTGAGCCTTCTTTGTTGAACGTGACCACGACCTTGAAAATATCCCCGCCGTCGATCTGATTCATCTCAGTCGTGCCCCAACGGTTGGGTGTGCCACGGAAATACCAGGTGTCCTTGCTGCTAACCAGGGTAACAGTATAGGTTTTATCGGCTTCGTCGAAGCTGATGTCGTAGGTCTTTTGAGCCTTGACCCCAATGTCCTTGCCATTGATTATGGCGGGACCCGACAGACCGTCACCGCCGTAGTTCTGGCTCCAGTCCCCGCTCACGTCGAACTTGAATCGTTCGGTGTCGGTATTGCCGAAGGTGACGTTCTTCAACGACCAACTGGTCCCATTCTTGGACATGGCCGTGGTGGCCCAGTTGTTGTTGGTTCCGCGTACATACAGCGAAGGGAAGACCGAGGAGCGATACTTCCGGATAAAATCGCTGTAGCGAGCCTGGCCGGTTCCCCCAGCCACCTCACCGATGCGCAGTGTTGTCAGACCGGCGTAAGAGGCGAAGTCGAAGGCATTGATGATGTTGTTCCAACCGTGGTCGTTAGTGATACCGCCGGCCAGGGCGTTTTCACCCTTGATGGTCACGCCTTGGCGCTGGGCTTCGTTGGCGACCCAGAAGACCAGAGTCTTCGCCAGGGAGTACTGCGAAGGGAAATTCTGGTCGTCCATTTCAAGGCAAGTGAAGTGCAGGACGATGTCGCGACCCGAGAATGTCTTGGCCAAGCCGACGATGTTGGCATAGCCGTGACCGGTAGCGTCGGCGTTAAAGTCCACGCTCGTCTGAATGAGGCCGGCGGCGACCTCCGCGGCACGGGGGTAGGCGGGGTTGGTCATGGTCCAGTGCACGCCGGGAATCTTGTAGCCAATTTTGGCGGAGGGAAAGGAATTACCCAGGGCGTTAATCACGGTGGTTAGGAGAGTTTTCCCGTGATCCACCAGGGACTGGTTATACCAGTCAACGAAATCCTTGCCGTACTGGATGTTTTTGTAATCCCCATGGCTGAAGAAGAACTCCGCATTGGAAGGCGGCTGAATCAGGCCAGCGTCGGTCAGGCTGCTTCCCCATGCCTTGTTGACGCCTGCCAGGGTGCCGTACTTGCTCAGCATCTTGGTTTGGAAATCCTGTACCGCGAGGCGTGAGTAAGACTGCAAGCCACCGCGGGTAGGGTAACCGGTGTTGCTGTCGTGGGCGTTGTAGGAGGGATAGCGCAACTCACCGCTCGGTCCGGCGGAAACATTGATTTCGATGAAGTCGTTGTTATAGGACGCTAAGTGGTCTTTAAATGCTTTTACGAAATCGGTGTATTCGTTGGCGACCAGAGCGTCCGCCCAAAGTTGCAGGGTTTCTCTGGAGAAATTGCCCTGCTCGCTCTTGTACTGCAGGTCCGTATCATTGATCTGAAATCCGTTGAAGGTCTTTCCGACATATTTGGTCCAGAGCCAGGGTGGCAAAGGAATATTACAGGTGTCGCCGACATTGCCGCCACACTGGTGGAAAGACAGAATCGGGACAATCTTGAGGCCGTGGGACTTGATAGTAAAAAACAGCTTGTCATAGTAGGACCAGTTGAAGTTGTTGTCACCGGCGCCTTCGACTTCGCCCCACCAGACATCCACGCTCACCGCATCGACACCGTAATTCTTGACGGTGGTGAGTTGGTTCTCGAATGTTCCCCACTCGGCGTCATTGACATGGAGGGGCGCCATGACGTTTGCCGTGTCCAGGGGCCCGGCTGTCACCACCGATGGGCCAAACAACCCTATGAACAAGACAGCAATGATAAAAAGCCCTTTAATAAAACGAACAGGGTCCAGCCATCTTCTAATGATCATGTCTCTTCTCCTCAGCTATTTCAGCACATTGGGTACACACTTGGGTTACACACTTGCCAAGCTGGTTTGAATTCCGTTCCCTGTCATCGAAGGTCCGGTTTTCCAAAATCAGCGAGGCAAATCTTAAAGTTACGGTCCAGGTTATTTTCCCAGTACCGTCTGCCGTGCTCTTCGAGAAACAGGGCAAACTCGAACTCAGGGGCAACGGTTCCTAATGGCAAACACTTTACATCCTTTTTGTTAGGCCCCCATAAAGTCCACACATTGCCCGACGGTTGTTCTCCATTGGGTCCCCCGATCGTACCATCCCTCCAGCCAGTCGTGACGACATTGGTGATATCAATTCGCCACCGTCCTTCGTCTTGAGTGATACGCTGTTCGAGAGAGCCGAATGCCTCATGATGGCTTTTCCAATGATCGATGCTCCAGCGGACACCGACTTTTTTATCGGGAAGGCTGCCGTCTCGAACCCGCATTTCAATCCATACGCCTACTGTGCAAACAAAATAATAGCCACCGTGTTCTGCTTCCGACGCCCGAACGCCTGATTTCACATGGTGAATACGTTGCATCGAGTGCTCCATCAAATGTTAGCCCACAGGATTAAGACAGGAGGGCATAGTCCCGCTAATTGAGGTCAGGACATACTTTTAAGGCCAAGTCCTGGATTACGGTCTTGATCCGGCGCCGCTCAGCCGGATGGCGCACCGGAGTGTTGCCGCCCACAAGCCTAAGCTGTCCAATGGTGCGCAAATCGACTGTCATGAAGCTGGGTTTTCCCTGCACCTCTGCTCCAACCAGGACCACTGGCATCGGATACAAGTACACGTTTATCTCGATATTCAGTTTCTACATTTTGGAAACCTTCGTTTTGTCGGGAATTCATCACCGGGCTCCCTTTGCTCAGGATGACCATGGGAGCTTGAAGCAGGCGAGCCGTGATGACGGCCAACTCCGCAGAAGATGTTCTCGCCATGGTTAAGAAGGCTTGGCTCACCTCGGCAAGCCCGACGATAAAATCGGGGGCGCTGGAATTCCGAAAGTGGTCGGCATCAGGACGCGACATGCAAGATCGGGCCACTTTCGGTTGACACCATTACACCAAGCGGACGACGCCCTGGAATCCATCCACTTCGATCCAATCGCCATCCTTGAACAAAGAGGTGGCTTTTTGGGTGCCAATGACGCATGGTTTTTTTAATTCACGTGCAATAATGGCTGCATGACAAATCACACCGCCCTCATCCGTGACAATCGCCGCCGCCTTTTGCATACTGGGCAGATAATCCGGCGTCGTCATGGGAACGACCAGGATATCACCCTCACGGACGGCGTGCTGCATGGCAGCACTCATCACAATCCGTGCCCTTCCGGTTGCTACTCCCCGGTAAGCGGTTAATCCTCGGACTTCCCGCACCGGTCGATCACTCTCCGTATTTCTCCTGTTCAACCATTGCGGCAAGGCATCGCCCGTCAGGACAGAAACCGCACCATCGTGCAGGAGCATCGCGAACCCGTTGCGGCGTTCCTGAAACAACATCGGGTCTACCCGTTGTCCTGATTGCAGATGCCGGATCAATTCGTCTTCAGAAGAGTGGGACAACTCATGCAGTCCGAGGTCATGCGCCTCTTCCATGGCCGTGAGAAAACGTTCCAGATAATACAAGGATTCATAGGAGCGTTCCGTGCGGAAGGTCCGATAAAAAACGAACTCCTCGAGGAGTTCGCTGATTTCCTGTTCGTTCCTTTGAAATCGTCCAAGAATATCCGCATACGGCTGAAAATAATCCGGCAATACCAGTTTTTCTTTCAGGCGCGCTCTGAAGGTTTCGCTCGAGTACCCTTCTGCGAACGGCTCTCGATACTTCAGGTATGCATGTTTGCGGGTATGTTCCTGGAGCGCGGTTTCCAGGTCGAAATCGGGATCCATCATATGACGTTGAATAAAGAACAGGTCAAAATTTTCCTCTTCAGCGCCGTTGGATTTTCGTGTGATCGAAAGGTTGAGCAACATCTGGTCAAAATCTTCTGGCGGCGCACCGTATTGCTTGAGAATGTCCATGAGCCTGATTCGATCGCTTTTGCCAGGGGATGGGTGATCAAAATAAAAGCGGCGTTTTCCTGAAAATGTTGTTTCCAGGTCAGAAAATCCCGGACGTTCTCTTCTGAAAACGCCGTGCATGCGACATCAATGTCCTCATAGAGCTCCCGCGAGACTGCGGACAATTTGTTGCCGACGTCCTGGCCTCGTCGTAGAAAATGCCAAAACAGGCTCGGCGGCGCCTGAACGCCGATGCCGATTCTTCGGTTCTTTCGCTGCGCCAGGTTGGACAAAAGTGGCGTCAAGGGTTCGAAAGGGTTCATGGGCTCCTCACGAAAGTGTCGTTATAGGGCGGCATTGCACGATATAGAATTGCCGGTTGACATAAACCCATTCGATATCGCAGGGGAATCCGACCAACTGTTCGATGGCGACCACCATCTGTGCGAGTGTCGAGATGTCATGGTCTTCAAGTTTTTGCCGAGACGAGATGCCGGCATCAAGCGGTCTCCACCCAGTGGAACCGTCCTCCAGACGATAAATGCCTCTTTTCTGCGGAGACAAAAACTTTTCAATGATGGAAAATGAACATTTTTCCACCACATAATGGTCGGGGGTAATCTGTCCTTGAACCACGGCTTCACCGAGTCCAAATCCGGCTTCGATAACAATTTCATTACGATTTTCCGTCACCGGATTGACGGAAAACGCAATACCGG
>JADGQM010000219.1 GCA_017881795.1 Syntrophobacteraceae bacterium | reverse complement strand
TCGATGAGGCTTTCGCCTTCGAGTTTGTTGATAATTTACCTTCCGGGGTTCCGGAATACCGCGCCCTGCCCATTGCAACGCTCCGCTCGTCCTTCGGCTACGCCGTGATGGCGGAAAGCCCTGAAACCGGAGAGGCTGAGCGAGCGCTCTTCAGAAGCGCCTTCCAATTCCTGGCAGTCCTCCTCGAAAACAGAATGCAGGCGCACGCCCTGGAATCAGAGAACGTATCTCTTTTGAAGGAGATCAATCAAGAGAAATCAATGGTCCGCACCGTCCTCGATACGCTGCCCGTCGGCGTTTGGGTTGCGGATGGAAAAGGGGCGATCCTCATAGGCAACGCTGCCGGCGAAAGAATTTGGGCCGGCATGCCTTCTACCGGCATTGATCAATATAGCGAATCCAAAGCCTGGTGGCCCGACATGGGCAAACGCATTGAGCCGGAGGAATGGGCCCTCGTCCGGGCGATCAGGACGGGCGAGACCTTGATAGACCAAGAGCTCGATATCGAGTGTTTCGACGGTACACATAAGACTATCCTCAATTCGGCAGCACCCCTTCTGGATGACGAACGGAGAGTTATCGGGGCGATCGGCGTCAATCAGGACATAACAGAGCGCAAGCAGGCAGAGGAAGCTCTGCGGGAAAGCGAGCAACAGTTCAAGGCCATGTTCGAAATGGCTTCCATCGGCATGGCTCAAGCCGATCCAAAGACGGGTCAGTGGCTGCGTGTGAACCAGAAAATGTGCGAGATTACCGGCTACTCTTCCAGTGAAATGCTGGCGATGCGTATCTCCGAAATCACGCACCCGGAAGATCGTGGGTTGGATTGGGAATCTTTTCAGAACGTCGTAAGCAGCAGGTCGAAGAATTACCGGCTGGAGAAGCGCTACATCCGCAAAGACGGTACGATAGTATGGGTAAACGTGAACATGACAGTCATCCGCGACTTTAGCGGTCAACCCATGCGCACTATGGCCACCATTGAGGACATCACCGAACGTAAGCGGGCCGAAGAAGAAAAGGCAAAACTTCAGGGCCAGTTGTTTCAGTCTCAGAAGATGGAGTCCGTCGGCCGGTTGGCGGGCGGTGTGGCGCACGATTTCAACAACATGCTGAGTATTATCCTCGGCCACACGGAGATGGCACTGGACCAGGTGGACCCGTCCCAGCCGCTCTTTGCCCATCTACAGGAGATCCGGAATGCCGCCGAGCGTTCCGCCAACCTGACCCGGCAACTGCTGGCCTTTGCGCGCAAGCAGACCATCGCCCCCAAGATGCTCGACCTGAACGAGACCGTGGAAGAGATGCTCAATATGCTGCGGCGCCTAATCGGCGAGAACATCGATCTCTCCTGGCTGCCGAGGGCGGAAGTGTGGCAGGTCAAGGTGGACCCGTCGCAGATCGACCAGATCCTGGCCAATCTATGCGTCAACGCCCGCGATGCCATCGCGGGCGTAGGCAAGCTCACCATCGAAACGGAAAACGTTGTTTTCGATGAGGCCTACTGCTCGGAGCACGTGGGGATTGTCCCCGGCGAGTACGTGCTGCTGGTCGTAAGCGACGACGGGTGCGGCATGGACAAGGAAACCCTGGATAAACTTTTTGAGCCGTTTTTCACCACCAAGGGGGTGGGCAAAGGCACCGGCCTGGGGCTGTCCACGGTCTACGGCATCGTCAGACAGAACAACGGCTTCATCAACGTATACAGCGAGCCGGGCCACGGGACGACCTTCAACATCTACCTGCCCCGGCACAAAGGCAAGGCCGAGCAGATGCAGAAGGAAGGTCCGGCGGAACCGGCCGGCCGGGGCCACGAGACCATCCTGCTGGTGGAGGACGAGCCGACGATGCTGACAATGACCACGATGATGCTTGAACGCCAGGGGTACACGGTGCTGGCCGCTGGCATGCCGGGCGAGGCCATTCGCCTGGCTGAAGCTCACCCCGGTGAGATTCACCTGCTCATGACCGACGTGATCATGCCCGAGATGAACGGCCGGGACCTGGCCAAAAACATCTTGGCCCTCTACCCGAACCTCAAGCGCCTATTCATGTCCGGCTACACGGCCAATGCCATCGCCCGTCACGGAGTGCTGGACGCGGGCGTCAACTTCATCCAGAAGCCGTTCTCGAAGCAGGACTTGGCCGCCAAACTCCGGAAAGTGCTGGGAAGGAGTGATGAATGATGGGTGATTGGTGATGGGTGATTGGTGAAAAGCTGGGTATATTGGAACAGACCAAGCCGTTTGCATTGTGGATTATGCGACTTTACTTGTCTTTGCCAGGCCCAGGTGATGGACGGAGACCACCCCGAGCAGCCTCAGGTTTTTTTGCTCAAGCCCTACTCGAAGGGCGATTTGGAGGCAGCCATTGATACGGCATTGAAAAGCCAGTGAGCATGTATCGGGTCCTTCCGTCCACCGGCGTTCCTTTCGCGCTTCCGATGAAGCTGCCTGCCCTTTTCATGTCGACTCCGTCCCTACAGGGTCATCGGTGCCTTCCGCATCCCCGGTCCCTGAGACTTGCGCCGCTCTCGCCATCGTCCGGGAAAGGGTCGCCTTGAGTTGGGCCATCTGGTAGGGCTTGCTCAAGAAAGCCTGGGGCCGCTCGGGGTGGTCGCCGGCCATCACCCGCGCTTCGTCGTAGCCGCTGGCGAGGACCACCGGGATATCGGGCCGAATGGCGCGCACGACCGCAAGGGTCTCCCAGCCGTTCATGCGGGGCATGGAGAGATCCAGCAGCAGGCATTGGATTTGGTCCTGGTGTCGGCGGAATACCTCCACTGCCTCGACGCCGTCGCAAGCGGTGATGACATCCCAGCCCAGCAGTCCCAGCATGGCCTTGGCCATCTTGCGCAACGCGGGCTCGTCTTCCACCAGGAGCATCAGACCGCGTTCCCCAGGGGGCTCAAGAGCAACCGCTTGCGCCTTTGGGTACGGGCATGGTTGCTCCGCAGAGAGGGGCAGGTAGACCCGAAACACGGCGCCCCGGCCCGGTTCGCTTTCCACCGCAACCGCGCCCCGATGGGCCTTCACCGCCCCCAAAACCACGGGTAGCCCGAGTCCTCTGCCAGTGAACCGGGTGGAGAAGAACGGGTCGAAGAGTTTTTCCATAGTCTGCGGGTCCATGCCGCAGCCTGTGTCGGAGACCTCGATGCAGGCATAGTTTTCCTCGGTCGGTTCCCAGTCGAACGGATGGAAGCTCGATGCGCGAATACGGGATGCCGGCGCTACGGAAAAGCTCACAACAACGTCGCCTTCCCCGTCGCCCAGAGCCTCCCCCGCGTTCACCACCAGGTTGGTCAAGACCTGGCGCACCTGCGCGGCATCGGCCTGAATGATAGGCCCTGGGTCCGGGAGCTCGATCTTCATGTTCACTTTTTGGGGCAGAGAGGCGCGAAGCAGGGGCAGGGCTTCGCGACAGACCTGAGAGAGCTCGATGGGGCCCATTGTCCCGGCACTCTGCCCGAGATAAGCAAGCATGAGCCGGCTGATATCGGCGGCCCGCCTCGACGCCGTCATGGCCTCGGCAACGTGTTCCCGCAGCGCCGAGCCTTCTGCCAGATCGACCATAGTCATCTCCAGGTTGCCCATTACCACTCCCAGCAGGTTGTTGAAATGGTGGGCAATGGCCCCGGCCATTCGCCCCAGGCTCTCGGCCTTCTGCGTCTGCTGAAGCTGCCGCTCAAGCCTGAGCCGCTCCTCCTCGGCCTGCCTACGTTCGGTGATGTCCCTTATGATGCCGAGAACTACCGCCCCACGGGGCAGGCGCACCGACCCCAGGGTCACTTCTACGGGAATGGTGCTGCCGTCCTTGCGCATATTGCGGCTCTCGAAGGTGAGATGCTCACCTGCAAGGATTGTTTCCCATAACTCATGTTTTCCGGTCTTGATCGCCTCGGGATCGATGTCCCCAATAGACTTGGAAATCAGTTCCTCCCGGGTATAGCCGAGGCTCTGACATGCCTTCTGGTTGACATCCAGGATCCGGCCAGTCTCGTCGTGCATGAAGATGGCGTCGGCAGCCTGGTCCAGAATGGTGCGATACCGCTCCTCGCTTTCCCGAAGGGAGTTTTCCGCTTCGGCGAGTTTTCGCTCAGTTTGGATCTGTCGCAGGACATTGGCTGCAGCTATGGGCAGATGGTCAAGGAACTGGTCGTCTTTGACCAGGTAGTCGCGGGCGCCGTGCTTCATCATCGTCACGGCCACCCGTTCGTCGCCATGCCCCGTCATCACGATGAACGGCGGCATGGCAGGAGTTGAGGAAAGCAGGTCGACGCCCGTCATGTCCGGCAGGGAATAATCCAGCAGCACCAGGACAGGACGGTGGTCGGCCAGCCAGGCCATGGCATCCTGCCCGGTGCGGACCCGAGCACTCGACCATCCCTGGTCGCGCAATTGCTCGCGGATCAGTTCTGTCAGACCATCATCGTCTTCAATGATCAGAACCGTGTCTTCCGGTGGGCGGCTATCGTCTTGTGACATCGCTGCTATCCTTTCCATTGACTGGTGGAACCTGCACAACCACGATAAACAACCCGAGTCGCTTGATGGTCTCAGCGAATTTGCTGAACTCCACCGGCTTGGTAATGTAGCAGTTACAGCCCAGGCTGTAGCACGTCTCAATTTCGCGCGGGTCGTCCGTCGTCGTCAGCATGATGATCGGTATTTTATGCAGCTCCGGGTCGGCTTTCATTTGCCGCAAGACTTGAACACCATCCACTTTCGGCATCCGGATATCCAGGAGCAGCAAATAGGCACGGCCGCTTTGCCGTCGAGACCCTTCCCCTCTCCGAAACATGAAGTCCAGCGTGGCCTGTCCGTCTCGGAAACGGAGAACGGGATTGCGCACTCCGGCCTCCTCCAAGTATTCTTGGATGAGCTCGGCATGACCGTCGTCATCTTCGGCTATCAGTATGGTGACTTCACCTGGGATTGGTGGGTTGGACATGATTTTTCCTCCATAGACACTCACACGGGCAGCGCCACAAAGAACTTGCTGCCCTTGCCTGATTCCGACTCTATCCACGCCCGCCCCTTGTGCCGGTCGAGAATGCGGCGCACGATGGACAGCCCTAAACCCTCGCCGGCCGCTGAGCCGTCAGGATCATAGCGATAAAATACTTCCCATACTTTGTTCATCTGGTGTTTTGCTATTCCCAGACCGGTGTCCTCCACCATATATATGGCTTCCGGACCTTCCACGCGCCCCGTGACCCGAATCCGCAAGGGTCGATCAGGGGCGCAGTATTTCAGCGCGTTGTCCAACAGATTGGAGAAGACCTGGTTTATCTGCCCCGCATCCCCCCGGCATGCAGGCAGAGGCTCGACCTCCACCCATGCTGCCACAGCCTGGATCTGAAAGCTCATGGAGGAAACGATGGTCTCCAGCATCCGGTTCAGATTCAGGGTCGTGCGCCCCAGTCGCGAGAGACGCAGCAAACCATTGAGGAGAGCGTCCATCTTGGCGGCGCCGGCATTGATGAAGTGCAGCGCTTTGGGAATGCGCTCCTGCAAGAGGGGTGCGGCTGCCTCTGTCAGGGTTGGCGGCAGACCGTGCCGGCCCATGAGATCGGTCAACTCCCGGCCGGCTTTGGTCAACTGCCTGGCAAACCCCTGCACATTCACCAACGGCGAGCGCAGATCATGGGATGCCACATAGATAATGCTCTCCAGTTCTTTGTTCTTCAGTCCCAGTTCCCGCAGCAGGTGCTCCTGTTCGCGGTTCAGCCTCTTGATTTGTTCCTCCGCTCGCGCCCTTTCGATGGCGTTGCGGCGAAACACCTCTACCGCTCGAGCCATGGCCCCGATCTCGTCCTGGCGCTCCATGTCATGGACCTCGAGGGACAATTCGCCGCCTGCCAGTCGGCCCATCAAATCGGTCATGCCATGTATCGGCCGCGAGATCAAGTGCGTACTGATCACAATCGCCGAGAATGCCCCAAACAACGACACCAGGATGGCGAGAGCGATGATGGCTGCGCCAATGGTTGTGGCTTCTTGTTCAGATGCCTCCCGGGCCCGGCCGATCCGGGCCTCCTGGTAATCATTGAATGCTACCAGCGTCGCCCGGAATTCGGCAAAGGAGAACGTGGCAGAGCGCACCAGGAGCACGCCGAAGAACGGATCGTCGGAAACGACGCCCGCCGCCTCCATGGCCTGGAGCCGGAAGGTCTCCAGCGGTCCCTTCATCCGCTCTAGGATGGATCGTTCGCTTTGATCCAAGATCCACCTGGTCGAAATCTTTCCGTAGATGACATTCAAGTCGCTCAAGCCCTGATCCAGGCGCACGTGAATCGGCTGGATTTCCGGTTTGGGCAGGTTCATGAAGCGCAGTACGGAAATGAGAAACACATCCGACTGCACGCGATCACTGATGTTGACAAATTCGTCAACGAGGTTGAGCCGCTCAAGCGCAATGGTGTTTATGGCCTGCAGGGCAGTGCGCTGTCTCTCCATGCCATAAAGCGCCAGCAGGGAGGCCAGGCCCAGAGCCGTAATCAGAATGGCGGACGGGATCAACACTTTGAAGCCAAGGGAAAGGTTACGGAAGGGCTTCATGGCTGTCCTCCCGGATCCTGAGGCCACTCGAGAGCGCACACCACGTCCGTTTCTTTCAACAGCCCGCACCAAGCGGACATGGGGTCGGCCTTGTGAGTCACCGGGTGCGGCAAGACCCCTTCGGAGCTGAAATAGCCGCCGTTCTTGCCTCCGGCGGCGGCCAGCAATTGCGGCAGCAGCTTGTTGCCTTCAAGATCGAGGATGCCTCCAATGTCCATCCCCGGCTTCATCTGGCCGGAATTGTCGAGAAACACGAACCCTTCGGTCGTAAAACCCACGACGTGCAGTCCGGACTCGGCAAGGTCAAGAAAGCCCTCCGCCGGATCTCTGAACCTCTCCACGGCCCGGTGCAACCCAATTTCCTGCAGGAGTTTGATAGCTCGCACGCCCACCACTTTGACTCGTGGAATTGCCTGAGCGTCTTCCAGCGGGGGAGGTGGAATGGTCGCCGAGGTTGGCTGCGTCCTCGGTCCGACCCAACTGCAGGAAGGCCCAAATCACCGCGAGCCCGCCGAAAAGGGTTGTTCGGTGGTCGCATCCGAGAATGTCACGACAGCGACGCAGAGTATCCTCGCCGAGCCTGGCTG
>JADGQM010000045.1 GCA_017881795.1 Syntrophobacteraceae bacterium | reverse complement strand
GAGACAATGTAATCTTCGAACTTGGCCTATTTATGGGGCGGCTTGGGCGCAGTCGCACGTTCATCGTCCACGAGAAGGATGCGCACCTCAAACTGCCTTCAGACCTTGCTGGCATTACTGTCTCACCCTATCGGAAGCGTGAAAACTTATCCGCTGCCTTGTCTCCGACCTGCACACCGATTATCAAAGCAATCCGGTCTCTAGGCTCTTTCGAAGGACGAGCAAACGCACAGCTCACCCGCGCCACGCACGAAATGGAAGGAGTATCCTCCAAGGTATCGAATTTGACTCGGAGGCTCATTCAATCGCGTATCCTCGAGCTGAAGATTGTCGAGCGCCGGATCCCAGTTGATGAGCGAAAGGCTGTCGAGCAAGATCGCAAAGAACTGGAGGCCTTGCTTGCTCAGACCACATGAAGAACACACAGCAGTTGCATAACAACGCAATCAACCGGACGGCGGAACCACGCGTGTTGCTTCTCCCTGAAGCCTCTTGGCCCGCCGCCGGTTATGCTTGGCGTTGGGCCGCAGGGGACGGCAGCGCGATGGCAACAGAAAAAGGAGAGAAGCCGATGATCAAAAGAGTGATTGGGGTATCAATCTTTGTAGCCGGACTATTGATAACCGGGATATCACAGGCATCAAGCGCAATTATAGAAACCCAGCACCTCATCGTAAGCGATGCCACCGGCAAATTATCGAATGATCAAATGAAAAGCTTGGCCGATCAAGCGCAAGCAATGTTGGAGCGCATTCTTGCGTTCTGGTCTGCCGATTCCGGAATAGACCGATTCGGAAAGATACGGGTCGTTTTCGATGTACCACGCAGGGATGTCTATTCTAGCGTCTTTTACTGGGAAAACAAGGATGGTAAACGTATACGCATCGTTCGAGTCTTCAGTTCTGAAGGATCGCCGCAAATGATGGCGCACAAGCTTACAAGCGCGGTATTTCCACAAAAGGATAAATTGATTCGCAACATGATGGGTATTCTTACAGAGGCGCAAGTCGGGAATCCGTTAACATTTCCTATGTGTGGATTTGGCAATGACGACTGGGTATTAGCTCTCTTAAAAACGAAATCATACATCCCCCTCAATGAATTGGGACCAGATCATGAGTCCTGGGGTATGAAGGACGCCGGAGGCGGCAAACTTTCGATTCTTGATAAAGCCAAACAACACAAGGCCTACGCCGAAACAGGGTCCTTCGGCAACTATCTTTTTCAGACCTATGGCATCAACAAGATAAAACAGTTCCACCGGCTTTCCTATGAAAAGGAGCGGCCATCGCAGGATGTGTTCGGGATCACTATGCAGGAACTCGAGGCGAATTGGCTCAAGGCTCTGAGGGAGAATGAAAAAACAAGAGAGAAAAATGTTTCGATAGTATCGAAGTTGATGGAAAGAAACCCGGGCACAGCCTGTGCGGAGGCGCAGCGGCTCGTAACGAGCAAACGGTAATCAGGGGAGATTACGTACGGCGCGTAGGGGCAGGGTGCGGGGTCGGGCCTAATGCCGCTAACTTAAGCCATGACCCTGATGTGGAGGCACCTTGGTGTCATTCAGGCGAAACGCGAAATTGCGTCTTTTCAAAACGGAGGCTGGCGTTAAATGGGCAAGGGGCCCGACCCCGATTGATGTCCGATTGACGCCTTGGTTCAATAATGAGGAATTGGGAAAGGAGGAAATTATGATGATTTGGTCGCAATTAGAATCAAGAATTATCACTCGCATTTCTTACCTGCTATTGGTGTTCCCCGCCTTCTTTATGATGGGATGCGCCACCTCTCCAACCTCAAAAAATCTTGTCGCACAATTTGGGAGCACATCCGCGAAACTTACGGAAACGGCAGAGCCTGCATTCTTGGGTGTTAGAGAGGCACAAAGAAAGCATATCTTGTCAAGCGCTTTGGTTGAAAAAGATCCGCAAGAAATTGGGATATGGGCCACAACGTCTCCTTCCGTGGATATCGAAACGGTCAATCTGAGGATCGCTGTACTGAACGAGCTGGGAAACTACGGGAAAGCGCTCCAAGTCATTGCATCAGACAAGGAATTGGAGAGAATTGACAAAGCCTCTACCGAACTCAGTGACGCACTGGGGTCCTTGAATTCAACAATTGGCAAAATAAGACAAAAGGAGGGCCCGTTGTCGGGTGATAACTTCATAATCGTTGCAACAGCGGTGAATGCGATTGGCCGTTGGAACTTCGAAAGAGCACGATTAGAAGCTTTAGTGGCAATCACGATTAGAGCCGACCCTGTGATCCAAGAAACAGCGAAGGTCTTCCAATGTGAATTGACAGACAATGAAACAACGGAGCAACGACCTGAATGCAATTCTATAAAAGGTCGCGGCAACTGGCAGGAGTCCCTCAAATTGGCTCTCGAATACGACGCCAAAAATCAGATTATTTTAGTCAGAGAAATGGATGCTAACCCCAAAGATACAACCCAATTCCAGAAGCGTGAGTCACTCATCCAAAATGCGATAGACCTTAACATACGCAAGAACGCTGTGGACGATGAATTTAAGAACATAAATAATGCCCTGCAAAGCCTTGCCACAACTCATGGTAAGATAGTGAGAGCTTTACAAGAAGACAAAGAATTGCCGGAAGCGATCAAAGCACTTTCCCTTTTTTCTGCCGAAGTAACGCGGCTGAAAGGCTTCTACTCCTCTCTGGGGACAAAAGAAGGAAAATAATGCGATAGTGAATGGAGGATCGCCATGCAAATCGATACGACAGATAAAGACAGCATTAAGAAATCGCTCCAAGAGCTAAATAACCTGATCGACTCCGGTGCTCTTGATAAAATGAAAACGAGCGCTCACATTTCGGATAAAAATAAGGAGATACTGGAGGGACTCCCAAGCAAGAGAAACAAGCTTGTTCAGGCTTTGATGGACATACTTGCTGATGAGCTGAAACAGAATAATCCGAAGTTTCAGTCAATCTTAGGAGAGCTCAAGGACATAAACGAGTCCGCCGATAAGGCAGCCGCTGAGTTAGAGAAGACTGCGGATAGAATCGAATCCGCAGTGGAAATAGCGAAATCGATAGATAAGGTTCTGCAATTGGCAGCGGCAACATTTGCTTGAGTATAATACCTCCAGTTGCACAGAAAGAAAGCTTGTGCTTTGCTTGCTTATTGAGATCCCCGCAAAGACGACGGATGAACTAGGGTTCCTGGTGGGTAGGCAGATTGCGGGGAGTTATTGGTCCGGGGTCATAACGTATCGGGACACCCGTGTAAGGATAATCTCTAGTACGACGATCCCGAAAAGAGGAGATTGACATCTGTGAAGGCTGAGGAATTCGACAAAAAGTTTGATGAAGGAGAAGACGTTTCCCAGCACCTTGACATCGCCAAAGCCAGGAGGCCTGTGCAGGAACTGAAGATGGTTTGTTGGGCAACGGGAGGCCCACGACAGTATACCGGGCGCTCCATGGCCGACGCCCATCGGCACCTCAGCATCACCCCACAAGAATGGGAAACCTTCCTGGACGACTTCCAACAGACGCTCGACAAGTTCAAGGTCCCCGCTGCAGAGCAGGCCGAACTGCGGGCTATCGTGCAGAGCACTTACGGCGACATCGTTGTTTCCAAGGACGTCTGACCGGCACATGAGCTCGGCCTCACAGGTCAGCGTCCCCGGACGGGGCGGACCGCCAAAAAGCATGGCGGCCGCTGACCTCTATTCTTGCGCAAGATCTCCCCGTAATGATGCCGGCTTCCGAGAGGGCACACCATGGAGTCTGAAAATTTTGACGTGATTGTGATCGGCTCCGGGATGGGCGGGCTGACCGCCGCCAGCCTCTGCGCTCAGTTGGTGGACAAACGGGTGCTGGTCCTCGAACGGCATTTTAAGCTTGGCGGGTTCACCCACACGTTCGACCGCGCGGGCTATGAATGGGATGTGGGCATTCACTATGTCGGCGAGATGGCTCCGGGCGCCATGCCGCGCGCCTTTTTCGACTTGGTGACGGGGGGTGAGATAAAGTGGAACCCTCTGCCCGATCCCCTCGAGAAATTCGTATACCCCGGATTCACTTTTGACGTTCCCGTTGGGGAGTCCCGCTACAAACAGGCTCTGGTCCACCGGTTTCCGGCGGAAGCGAACGCGCTGGATGGCTACTTCGTCGACGTCAATCGCGTTGCGCGCTGGAGCGGGCTGTTCTTTATGGGCGGGATGATGCCGCCTGTCCTGCGTTCCTTTTTGAATCGGCTGGATTGGGGCACAAAAAGGTTGGCGCTCAGCCCCACGGCGGACGTCTTGTGCCGCCGCTTCAATAACCCGGAATTGATTTCTTTGCTTTGCTCCCAGTGGGGTGATTATGGCCTTCCGCCTTCCCAGAGCGCCTTTCTCATCCACGCCGTCATCGTGAACCATTACTTGGAGGGCGGCTATTATCCCGCTGGCGGCGCCGGAGTCATCGCGGAAAGTGTCCGACCCCTTGTGGAAAGGTCCGGCGGAGCTTTTTTGGTGAATCACGAGGTCACGGCCGTCATTGTTGAAAAGGGCCGTGCGCGCGGGGTTCGCGCCGTGGAACGACGGGGAGCCAAAACCCTTGAAAAAGAGTTCCTTGCCGCCACCGTGATCTCCGACGCCGGCGCCACAACCACATATTCGCGCCTTCTGTCGCGCGTCTACGCTGAGGACGCCCGACGGGACCTAAATTCCCTCCCATCTCCGACTGCCCATGTGTGCCTCCATGTCGGGTTCAAGGACGACCCGGGTAAACTGGGGTTCCATGGAGAGAACCACTGGATTTACAATTCCCTGGACCATGAGGAGATATTCCGCCTGCGCAATGAGCTTTTGGAGGGAAGGCCCATGGCGTGCTTTCTTTCTTTTCCTTCCATGAAAGGCGGAGTAAGGGGACATACCGCCGAGATCATCTCTTTTTTGGACTACGAGCCCTTCCGCCTATGGAGAGACAAACCATGGAAACATCGGGGAGATGATTATGAGGACCTCAAGGAAAGAATTTCCCGCGCGCTCATCGACTTCGTGGACCAACGTTATCCTGGGTTCTCCGCGTTGGTGGATTTTCGTGAGCTCTCCACGCCCCTGACCACGGAATATTTCACCGGACACCCCCATGGCGCCGCCTATGGGCTGCCGGCGGTGCCGGAGCGGTTCCAAATGCGGTGGACGGGGCCCGGGACGCCGGTGAAGGGGCTTTACCTGGCCGGGGCCGACGCCGCCTGCGTCGGCGTGGTCGGCGCGATGATGGGCGGAGTGTCCGCAGCTGGACTCGTGATGGGATGGAGGGGTTTGTGGAGGCTTTTTCACGCTGTTGGAAAGCGGGTGAAAGCTGCCGCCACCGGATTCAGGGGCTAACGCGGCTGACGCCAGGCGTTGTGGCGCGTTTGCAGGTTCTGGTCTTTGCGGGGCGGTTTCCGGTTCAGCGCGGTCGTTCCCGTGCGGCCCTGAAACATCGTCGCTTCGGGATGTGGCTCGTCACCGTCCGTCGCTTTGTCCAGGTTGGTTTGGGTTTCGTTCATGGGCCGAGGGCGGCCAAAAACCCCAAGCGGTCGCAGGCCGCGGCCTGCCGGTTGCCGGTTCGGTTGGTGGCTTCGGTTGGGTCAAAGGCGCTGTGTCGCTTCTCGGTTTACCAGCGTCCCTTGCCCAACCAGTCGCTCAAGCGGACGCTCTCCGCCAACACCTCGGACAGCGCCGCTTAGCTCATTCGTCGGGCGGCGTGGTATTCCCCGTCATAAAGGAAGAGTGTAATCTCGTATGGCACATTACAAGTACACCCATATTTTAGAAGGGAATCGTGCGTTCAGGTTCTGGAGAATCCAATCAAAACAGAATCCCAAGAAGGGAACCGCTATCGATTCTGGGGGCGTATCGAAGGGCTTGGAGGCAGAGTTCTGAGGGTTGTTACCCTCGAAGACCAGGTTACTATACACAATGCTTTTCCTGACAGAGGATTTAAAGAATGAAGATCAGCTATTATCCTGATACAGACTCCCTCTACATCGATCTATCGGAGCGTCCGAGTGCAGAGAGTCGGGAGATTTCTGAAGGTATTGTGCAGGACTACGACGCACAAGGGAGCTTGGTTGGCATCGATATAGATCATGCAAGCAAGAAGGTTGAGCTTAAGAAGCTTACGCTCGACAAACTCCCAGCAAACGAACCGATAATCGCGGCCTAGCCGCGAAACGTGCCAGGAGCAGAGGTGGCGAAGACTATGCAGGGCGCCCGAAATAGAACCCAGTGGACAGCTCAGTTCTTGGTGCAAAGAACGACCACGACCTTGATGAGTTCTTTGACGTCTGTCGGGCACTGTTGGCATTTGCAGAGCAGCAAAAGCAGTCGGTGACCTGCCCACTCATAGCAGGGAAGCGGAACAATAAGAGGTGATAAATGGCAAAATTAGGATCCAAAAAGAGGCCGATAGTTGTCCGGGTTCATACCGAGGAGCGCGCTCGGTATGTAGCGGAAACATGCGCAGCTCACGAATGGCATTATATCATCGGATTTGAAATGGATTAACCAGAAGATATCTCTGATTTAGAAAAAGCGCTGAATCCCCAGCAAGCTCTAATCTCACAAAAAGTAGGAAGAAACGATCCATGCCCCTGTGGCAGCGGAAAGAAATACAAGAAGTGCTGTGGCACAGTGTGATTCTATCCGATGCAACCCGGTCAGGTTGGCATGCCCTGACCGGGTTGCAGCGGAGGTTGCTCCGCTCCGCTCCGCATCGCTGCTGAACCCGACCGTTAAAGCTCAGGAGAATACGAGGTGCTCATATGAATCGCGAGGAATTACTTGAGCACATAAGGCAAGCTGTTCGTGAAGTGGAACCCCACGCGGAGATCATGCTTTTCGGTTCCCGCTCGCGTGGAGATGTCATCTCAGAATCAGACTGGGACTTCCTCTATTTAAACCGAGAAGGGAGCCCTCAAATCCGTGAGGCGATTTCTGGCAGAAACAAAAATTCACACAATACTCGCTTGACTGTCTGGTTTGGAGGCTCTAACATCTAGACTGACTAGACAGCAAGGAGTGCGCTATGAAACGAGTATGGCAATTACAGGAGGCAAAGAATAAACTGAGTGAAGTTGTTGATGAGGCAATCCAGCACGGACCGCAGGTCATCACCAGGAGGGGTGTTGAAGTGGCGATCGTGCTCTCCTATTCTGAATACCGCAAAATGATTGCCTCGCGAAAAAAACTCTCCCACTTCTTCCGGAAGTCGCCCCTGGTGGGTGTGGACCTCGATCTGGATCGTGACACGGGTAGCCTCCGAGAGGACATCGCGCTATGAAATATCTTCTCGATACCTGTGTGATTTCAGAGTTGGTAGCCAAAAGGCCCAATCCTAAAGTCATCGATTGGATAGACAGCATCGATCCGGATAGTGCCTACTTGAGTGTTATCACCATCGGCGAGATTTGGAAGGGCATCGAGAAGCTACCCGATTCCAGGCGTAAAGCCACCTTGCAGTTGTGGCTGAGTGAGGAGCTACTGGCAAGGTTCAGTGGGCGGATTCTTGCGATCAATTTAGAAGTAGTGCTCACATGGGGGCAACTCACCGGTTCATTAGAATCCGAGGGGAAGAAAATGGCCGCAATTGACTCACTCATAGCTGCCACGGCACTACGCAGCCACTGCACTTTAGTCACCAGAAATGAAACTGACTTCATCTATGCTGGCATAGCTGTAGTGAATCCCTGGGCTTAGATGCCCCCTCAGGTTTTGCCTGTCACACCAAAAGGGAGTCTGATTCTTAAAATAGGCTCATTTTGAGGTATATAACAGATGACATTCTCCATGTTGTTTAAGGATACCAGAAAGATATCTTTTGGTGCGACGAAAGAGGATGTTGGCGGCAAGGTAAGAGACGAGGAATACCACGAAGTAATTGGCCTTGAAACCGAGCGGGGGAATGGGGATGGCGATGTGGGCGAAGCGTTCCTGCATCCATGCCAGGGCGAAGAAGACTGGCCAGAGGGAGGCCGCAGACAGGCCGAAGCGGTTGAAGAAGACATGTCCGTAGGTGTCATTGGCTTCCTTGTTCAGCGACTTGTAACTTTGCTGATCACCCATTTCCATGGCGTTGGCAGTGAGGCGATTCAGTTTCGCAAGATGCTCATCGAGATGCTCGATGTGGCTCCTGTTGGCCCGAAATACCAAAGCTAACGTCGCCTGCCCCACAATGACCGACAAAAAAGCGAGGCAGAGCGTGCCGATGAAATAGTCCCAGAGGGGATTACCGGTTACCTGGTAAAAACTGATTAAAATCGTGTCGAACAATTCCAACATGACCATTCACCTGTTCCTTATGGAAATGGTGCACCCGGACCAACGGTCGTCAGTCCGGGCAGGGAAGCGGTTCTCTACATGGGTACCCACGCCTGGCCGAAGAACCCCTTAGTGAAGTAACCGATCCCGACATAGAGGGCCAGGACGATGAACAATCGCTTCAGCCAAATTTCGGGTATGTACTGCTGTGTGCGTGGTCCAATCATGGAGCCGATGAAAACGCCGACCAACTGGATGCCGACGAGTCCCCAGTCCATGCCTGCCCCAGCCAACTGGATGTAGGTGGTAATGCTCGTGACCATACTGATGAAGACGGCCAGAGCGGAGGTGCCGGCCACGATATACATGGGGAGGCCGACAAAAGTCGTTAAATAGGGAACATATAGAAACCCGCCGCCGACGCCGATGAAAGCGGAGATTGCCGCAATAACGACACCGCCGAAGAAGGCCAAGATCGGGTTGAAGCTGAACTCCGAACCGAAGAAGGTGAAAGTCGACTTGGTGATTCCCCAATCCTTGGCGCATACGCCCAGAAGGCAGATATCCCCCTTTTCCTTTACGGTCTGCTCGAAAGCCTGGGCCGCCGCTTTGGCCGCTTTCTTGCTGGCCTGGCCCCGGGGTGTGGTCTCGTAGAACAGAAACCCCGCCACGACCAGAACAAAGAAACCAAACCATCCCTGATACTGGCTGAAGCTGACTTTGCCGCCACTCAGAGACGCCGCACTGAAAGCGCCCACGATGGAACCGGCGCCCAGGGCGAGGCCCAGCGGCCACGACAACCGTTTGGATTTCAAGTAATTGATGACGCTTAATATGGCGGAAAGACCCACGAGCCACTGGTTCGAGGTGCGGATACTGTCCGTAAGGGTTCTATTCAATGCGGGCGACGTGTCCTTGAAAGTCCGTGCATAATCCCCGAGTCCGTAGACGCTCATGTGACCGACACCAGCCATAACCCCACCAAAGGCACCCACGGTGGAGAATATCCACCCCACCCAAATTGCCCAGAAAACGGCCAGGAGGTAGTTCACCTGGGGCGCACCGGGAATTCCGAAAACACCTCTCGCAGCATCGGGGTCGATTTGGCCCTTCCCCTTCCCCAAAGGGGCATCTTTTATGGCCGCGCCGATCTTCCCTGCGAGACCCAAGTCACTCCCCACCACCTGAGGCTTTTCTGCGGCTGCCTGCGAGGGAGCGCCTTGCGGCGCCTGCGCGCAGGCAGGCAGGGCCAGCAGGAGAGGGGAGATGGCCAAGGCAATCGAGACCATCAAACCAAACATCCATTTCAATCTCACTTTCATCAATCACCTCCTTGAAGTCGTAGGCAAGAAACCGTTTCAGCCATGGGCAAAAGGAATGAAGCTTAGAGCGCAAGCGCCAAGTCCTTTCCATGCCATATCGGACACCCATTTATGTGGCACTGTACCAAGCGTTCACATCACGCATGAGTTGAGCAAGCTTTGTGCCATTTCCAAATGGATTATTCCTTGTAACCTCTCAGTCCGAACAATAAGCCGCATGCCAAGCGTTGCCCGTGACAGACCGAGGTGGGGCAGGCTTTCCCGCCTGCCACGGGAGTTTGGACATGGGAGGCCACGGCTGACTTTTCAACCTTCGAATTCTTAGGTTAGGTCAAGGAGGTGATGCAATAAAAATAATGCGCTGCAAGGAAAATATTGCACTCAAACCTGACAAGATTGGGAGACCGACGCGGTTTCAGAAACCGCGTCGGTCTGGATGTCACAGACAAATATTTTTCGCCTGTGGCCTTAGCAGTGCGGGTCTTGGTAAAGATGGTTTCTGGAAATGGGCAAAGCAGCCGTCCGCCGAGGAACAGTTTGCATAATGATTCAGTGTGGTATGAAAATTGCCTCGTCTCAGGTGGGATTTTTCACCCCCAACCTGAGTATGGAGAAGTCCGAATGGCGCTTATTCTGGTGGTGGATGACGAACCAGACGCTTGTACGATGCTGCATCGCATCCTTTCAGCCAAGGGGCACGAGGTCATAACCTTCACGGACGGGAATGAGGCGCTATCCTGGCTGGAAGACCACAAGCCTCACCTTGCCGTACTGGATCTCAAACTGCAGAGCCTGGATGGCATTCTCCTGCTCAGGCTCATTCGGGAGCGCGATCCTCAGGCAAAAGTGGTCATTCTCACTGCCTATCCGTCTGCCGAAACCGCCAGCGAGGCCTTGCAGTCAGGGGCCGTGAAATATTTGATCAAGCCCATCGAGATTGACGATCTGGAGGGAAATGTGGAGGAGGTATTGAGGTCGATTTCATGAACGATTAGACTTCCAAATCCATCCTTTAAGTTTGTTGGAGAAGAAGCATGTCAAGAGAGGTTTACAGTTTATGTTTCATGTGTTCGGTGCGCTGCCCCATCAAGGTCACCACGGAGAACGGCCAGGCTCGCTGGATTGAAGGGAATCCGCACGTGCCCGGAATCGAAGGGAGCCTCTGCCCGCGTGGCGCTGCCGGGATTGCCCTCCTCAATGATTCCGAGCGGTTACAGACGCCTCTGCTGCGCACCGGGCCGCGCGGCGCCGGGGGTTGGCGAAAAGCGACCTGGGATGAAGCCCTTGACTTCGTGGCGGACAGACTCAAAGCCATCATCCAAGAGCATGGAGCCCACAGTGTCCTGTTTGGAGAACGGACGAATCTGAGCACCCATGTGAGCAAGACCTTCATGCGCGCCCTCCAGTCGCCGAATCACTTCACTCATGATGCCCTGTGTAAGGGCTCAGTGAACACGGCATGCCGGTCCCTCTTCGGTTACACCGACGCCCAGCTCGGCATGGACCTCAAGAATAGCAAGCACATCATCCTCTATGGGCGCAATATCTTTGAAGCCATCGAAGTCAAGGCGGTGAATGCCCTGTGGGAGGCCATGGAGAAGGGCGCAAAACTGACCTACATCGATCCCCGGGTGAGCGTCACGGCCACCAAAGCAGATCGCTACTGGATGATCCGGCCGGGCACCGACCTGGCCCTCAACTACGCCCTGATCCATGTCATCCTCAAAGAACGGCTCTATGACACTGCTTTCGTCGATCGCTGGGTGCACGGGCTCGCTCATCTCGAGAATTTTGTGAGCCCGTACACGCCGGAATGGGCCGAGGTCGAGACGGGCATTCCTGCTGAAGAGATCGTGACGCTGGCGCGAGAAGCAGGCCGCGACAAGCCCGCAGTCCTTTTTCATATGGGCTATCGTGGGGCCAGCTACACCAACGAGATCTATGTGCGCCGTTCGATCCTGATCCTCAACGCCCTGATGGGGGGCATTGAAGCCCAGGGGGGGGTCTTCTTCAAGAAAGGGCCCGGTGAAGTGGGCCGGAAGCCGGCGCGGAAGCTCACCGAACAGGACCTGCCCAAACCGACGATGCCTCGCTTCGACAAAGTGGGTACAGCAGAGCTTCCCCTGCCCGATGCCAACCACGGAGTGGCTCAGATGCTGCCCTTTGCCATTTTGGACGAGGCTCCCTATCCCTTTAAGGCGTTCATCGCCAATCGTTTCGATCCGTTGATGTCGATTCCCGACACCAATCTCACCAAGCAAGCCCTGGAAAAGCTCGATCTCATCGTTTCCATCGATATCAATTTCAGCAATATTGCCTGGTTCTCCGATGTGGTGCTGCCGGAATCCATCTATCTGGAGCGGACCGACTGCGTGCAGCAGGCTGATGGTTTGAAACCACAAATGTTCTTGCGCTCGCAGGCGGTGGCGCCGCGTTATGACACTCAGCCGGCGGCAGTAATTCTGAAGCGGCTCGCCGAGCGCATGGGAATTGGCGGATATTTTCCCTTTGAAACCATGGAAGATCTGGTGAAGTGGCAGTTGGAGGGCACGGGGTTCACGCTCGAGGATTTTGCCGCCAAGGGATTTGTGTCTTATGCCACCGAACAGATCTTCTGGAACCGAAAGGATGGGATCAAATTCAAGACGCCATCGGGAAAGATCGAGTTTGTCTCGTCCTTGCTTGAGAGTGCCGGTTTCGCGTCATTCCCCGCTTACGAACCCGTACTTCGACCGGAAGCAGGACATTTCCGCCTCATCGTGGGGCGCTGTGCTCTTCACACTCATGTCTCAACCCAGAATAATCCCTATCTCAGTGAAATCGTCCCGGAGAACGTCCTGTGGATCAACTCGAACCAAGCGGCCCAACTGGGGATCAGCCATGGCATGATGGTGGAGGTGAGGTCGCCCAGCGGAGCCGGCTCCATCCGAGCTTTCGTTACGGACCATATCCACCCCGAAACGGTCTTCATGCTCCACGGCTTTGGCCATGAAGCCCAGATGGCCACGCGCTGCTTCAACAAAGGGCTGTCAGACAGCGTTCTGGCGGCGAATGTCTCAGACAACATCGGGGGCAGCCCCGCGCTCCATGAGACTTTTGTTACGGTAAGAGCTTTGGAGAATTTGAGATGAGCGACTATTACCTGTTCCAGGATGCCCGGAAGTGCATCGCGTGTCATTCGTGTGAAGTGTCCTGCAAAAGCAATAAGGGGCTGCCGGTTGGCCCCAGGTTGTGCCAGATCATCACCGTCGGACCGAGACTCGTAGGGGGTCTACCGCGAGCTGCCTATACCTTCATGCCCTGTTTCCACTGTGAGAGCCCGTGGTGCGTGGCTGCCTGCCCTACTGGGGCCATGCAGAAGCGGGAAAAGGACGGCATCGTCTTTGTGGAAAATAGCCTCTGCGTGGGGTGTAAGAGCTGCATGTCAGCCTGTCCCTGGGGGGCGCCGCAGTGGAATGCGGAAACGCGCAAAGTGGTCAAGTGTGATTTCTGCAAGGATCGCGTTGACGCTGGACTGAAACCCGCATGCGCAACGATCTGCACCACGCACTGCCTGCATTTCGGCAAGCCGGAAGAAATCCCGCCGGTCAAGCGCGAACGTTATGCCAAGGCTATGGCGACTTTAGAATAAGATCGCCCAAGGCTTCACCATGGAGATGGCAGAGAACGCAGCGCAGCCAAGGATGCAACCCCCAAAAAGCTTCACCACGAAGGACACGAAGAGCACGAAGAAAACTTCATGGAACTTTTCTTCAACCTTCGTGGCCTCCGTATTCTTCGTGCTCTTCGTGGTAGATTTTAGCTATCCGGCATAATGCTGCGGGATAATTGTGCAGCCAAAAGTCTTGACAGAATTTCAAGAAATTGAAGATTAACGATGCAGAGAATACCTCAAAGATAGCTCTCCGCACCCTCTTCACACTTGGCGGTGAAGCGTTCTAAAGGCGAGATCCTATGACGATTGCAACCTGTGAGGTTGCCGGCGCCATCATCGAGCTGGCAGAGATTATAACATCGGGAAAGCTGACCGTGCCTCGTTGCCGCCGTCGGGCCGAGGAGCTTCTCGAGCTCCTTGAGGACGTATCCTGTGGCCGGGGCGGACCCGACCACTACCAGGCGATGCAGGCGCTTGCCGCTGAGCTCATGGAGGACGGTGCGAGCAGCGCTTGTTTGGAAACCGGGCAAAGGATGCACCAGCACCTGTTGCAGCACCGGGAGGTTTTCACCAGTCATATTGAAACGTGCATCTGTCCGTCCGGCGATTGCGTCAAGCTGGCTCCGGCTCCCTGCCAGATGGCCTGTCCGGCGGGGATCGATGTGCCGAGTTATGTGACTTTGATCGGCATGGGAAGGGATGCTGAGGCGATTGACCTGATTCGGCAAGACAATCCTTTCCCGTGGGTGTGCGGGCTGGTGTGCACCAATCCCTGTGAGCTCATGTGCGTCCGGGGACGGCTCGACGAGTCGATTTCCATTAAGTACCTCAAGGGTTTTGCGGCCGAACGGGCGATGTCGGAGGGGACTTATCGCAATCCCACGAAGGCCCCCGATAACGGCCACAAGATATGCATCATCGGCGCCGGACCGGCGGGTTTGACCGCAGCCTACTTTCTGGCGCTGAAGGGATATCGGGTAACCGTAATCGAGGCCCTCCCGGTCGCGGGCGGGATGATGATGGTGGGGATTCCCCGCTATCGACTGCCGCGGGAAGTCATCGACCGGGAAGTGCAGATGATCTCCGATTTGGGCGTGGAAATCCGGCTCAATACCCGCCTGGGCACGGATGTGACCATCGAGCAGCTGAAGGAAGATGGATTCGAGGCCTTCCTGGTAACGATCGGGGCTCACGGCAGCTACAAGCTGATGATTCCAGGCGAGGACGAATTTCCTCAGGTGAACAATGCGGTTGGTTTGCTGCGCCGCGTGGCCCTTGGCGACCGGCGATCACCGGGAAAGAGAGTCGCTGTCGTTGGCGGCGGGAATGTGGCCATTGATGCGGCTCGCACCTGTATCCGGCTGGGCTGTGAGGAGGTTACGCTGGTCTATCGCAGGTCGCGCTCGGAAATGCCTGCTCATGTGGAAGAGATTCACCAGGCGGAAGAGGAGGGCGTGTCTCTCCGTTTTCTAACGGTTCCGAAAGAAGTCATGGGCGCCGATGGAGAAGTGACGGGCCTGCTCTGCCTCAGGGCGGAACTGGGACAGCCTGATGAACGGGGCCGAAGACGTCCTGTTCCGATCGCAGGCAGTGATCACCTCATCGCAGTAGATGCCGTGATTCCGGCTATCGGCCAGACGGTTGAGTCAGATGCCCTGATGCCTCTCAAGGAAATGCGCTGGTCCAAGCGGGTGACCATCGTGGCCAGCAACATTACCATGGCGACCTCGATTGCCGGTGTGTTCGCGGCCGGTGACGCCGTTTCGGGACCCGCAACCGTTGTGGAAGCGATTGGGGGAGGGAAAAGAGCCGCTGAGGCCATAGACCGCTGCCTGCGAAACATTCCTCAGCCGGAAATGCCGCGGGTGCCGGTGCGCCGACGCCGACTGGAATGCCTCGAAGTCCCAGCTTCCACCAAGATGATTCTCAAACGACCTCAGATGCCGCTGCTCAACACCGATCGCCGGCGCATCACCTTTCAGCAGGTGGAGTTGGGTTACCCGGAAAATGCCGTGCGGGAAGAGGCGAGAAGGTGCCTCAGATGCGACATTTGCCGCCGCTGCGGTCGGTGCGTGGAAATCTGCCGAGATCAGATGGGAGTGAATGCTCTGCACCTGGGCTACTTGAATTTCGACCATCCCGGCGCCAGCGACCTGCGGCTTACCTCGGAAAGATGTATTGCCTGTGGAGCCTGTGCTGCCAACTGCCCGAATGAAGCCATGGTGATGCGGGACCAGGAGGGGGAGAGGTTTCTGTCCCTGTGCGGAACTACCTTAAACCGGCTCGAACTTGAATGCTGTGAGCAATGCGGTGCGGAGGTCGGGCCGGCCAGGTATCACGATTTTATCTCTCAGCGCTTGAGTAAAGCCGATATGCCGTCGCAGGATCGGACGCTGTGCGCCACATGCACCAGGCGGCTTATGGCAGCCCGCTGTGCCGAAAACCTGCCTCCTGGCTAGCTGACAATTACAGGCGCCTGGCCCCGTGGGTAGGGCGGATGGACAGGGGGATGCGGAGACACGGTGACACGGAGACACGGAGACGCTGAGATGCGGACAATAGGAGGCAAGCAATTTGTTTTCCCTGTCGACCCCTCACCTCATTTGCATCAAGCTAACTTTTTTGCCCTGAAGGGGCTTCATAAATCAGCCCAGGGTCAGCGACAGCGCCACCCTGGGGGGCCAAGTACAACAAGAATATCTACCCTGAAGGGGTTACGTAAAGCATGCCGACGCGACGCTGCCACGGAGCCCGAGTGTGCATCATGGCTACATGAAAACAACACCTAAGGCCTGTGACGCCCAGTTTTCTGACCACTGACCACTGACTGGCCACTGACCACTTCTAACCTACCGGAGGGTGAAGAAATGCCATTTCGCAGAGGGCAAAAGATAGAGGTATACCGGAAATCGGATGATGAAAGCTGGCAGGAGTACATGAACCAATACATCGGCATGCACGGGATCATCACCGATCCGGATGTTTCCAAGAACGATCCGGAAGCGCTCATTGAGGTCAGCCTGGACGAGAAGGGAACGCACCGCTTCCCCCAGGATTGCCTGCGTCCTCTGGAGGACTGACCGTGGCTCGGTTCTGTTGTTAGAATAGAGCTTGCGCTATGGCAGCGGTCAACCGTTCCTTCCTGGAATCAAAAAACCTTTTGTTGTTCTTCCTGACCTCCCTGGCTTCCTCCATAAAATATTGAAGCAGGATGAGATCCTCCTTTTTGAGAAGGCCAGCCTGTTCGTCATGCGCCAGTTTCGCCATGATTGCCAGGAGCCCGTAAAGATAAAGGCTCAAGGTCGTGATGCGGCGGAGGAGGAATTGTTTCTCCGGCGCTTTCTTCCGGTACATAACCCATCCCAGAAGCAGCATCCTCCTGATCGTATCGGCGTTAACTCGGGCGAGCCTCGATGCTTTGTTCAGGGTCTTGTCCTTGAATTCCAAGGGCCACTCGGTCCGGCTAAACAGGCTCGTCAAGAAGAAGCGGAGAAGGGAGGATTTCCTGTCCTTCATCCCGTAAACCTGTTTGCTCAGAGCTCGAAGCGCCGAAAGGGCGGGATAGATCGAATGAATTTCGGTTGTGCCTTCGAAGACCGTAGCGACCCGGAAGTCGCGCATACGTTTTTCGTAAGGATTCGTGGCGATATACCCGGAACCCCCGGCAACCTGGAACGCGTCGTAAAGCGTATCCCAGGCGCGCGTAGTCCCAAAAAGCTTGCAGTGGGATGTTTCCATGGCCAGGTTGTTTTTCGGATTCTGCTGCAAAAGCATGGCAGTAAAGTCGTTAATGGCTGCACAGGCGAAGCGGTTAACGCGGGCTTTCGCCAGCTTTTCCTGAATCAGAGGAAAATCCTTGATGGGCACTCCAAACTGAACCCGAGACGACGATCGTTTGCGCATGTCCTTCAGGGACTGGCTTATCATGGCCAAAGATGCCGCACCGAGGGCAAGCCTGCCGAAGTTGAGGATGGTCATGGCAATTTTGAAGCCGTCACCCGGCGCCCCGAGGAGATTTTCACCCGGCACCCTCACATCCCGGAACTGGATAGCCGCCGTGGAGCTCGCTTTGAGGCCCATCTTCGGCATGTCTTTCCCAATCTTTACTCCGTTCCAGCTCGTTTCAACAATGAACGCGCCCATGAACCCCGGTCGCATTGGATCCATCTGCGCAAAGACCGTGAGGGCCCCGGCGTAATTGGCATTGGTGATGTAGGTCTTTTTCCCGTTCAGAAGGTAGTGACTGCCGTCTGGTGACCGTTCTACTTTGGTTTCGACGTGCTGAGCGTCAGAACCGATTCTGGGCTCGGTCAGGGCGTAGGAAAAGATCAGCTCTCCGGAAGCGGCCGGAGCAAGATATTTCTGCTTCTGTGCTTCATTACCAAAGAGCTCGATTCCTTTTACCCCGATAAACAGATGTGCGAGAGAAGCGAGTGCTGCAGCCATGTCCAACCCGACCATTCCTTCCACGACCCGCATGGTTTCCAAGGTGGTAAAGCCATGACCTCCGTAGGCAGCAGGAATCGAAAGCCCAAACAAGCCGATCCTGATCATCTCCTGAAGCATGTCTTGCGGAAGACGTCCCAGTGATTCAAGGGTTTCCGGCGGGAATTTTTGCAGGATATGTCGGTAGGCCTCAATGACGCGCTCGACCTTCTGTGCGTCCAAGATGGGTGAGAAGAAATCAAAGATGCCCTTGGCTAATTTCCCCTCATAGATTTTCTGCATCAAGGATTCTGCTGTCATTTGACGCCCCCTTTAAATGATTGTGGATGAAGATCGTGACTTATCGGAATGCGATCCGGCAGCCCCGGCGTCCCAATGCGCGACTGAGCCTTTACCCGCAGCAACCCGGGGCTCTTATGAAAGTACATGTAGGGGGAATCAACACCGAGCTTCGCTTCAGCTTTTCCAGTTCAGCCGCGGGTAAGCCTGCACAGGCTTTCCCTATGGCTTTGAAGCTATGCCATTGGTCCCGATTGTATTCACTGACACGGACCAAATTCACACCGAAATCCTGGGTTGACTGTCTGCATCAGGGTAAGCCGGGAAACGGCAGGTCATAGACAAACATATAAAAGTGATATGGATCAACCACGGCATAAAGTTGGTCTCCAATGGTTTGAATGATCTCTTGATCCCCTGTTGCCAGCAACACCTGCTTGTCTTTGCGTTTCTCAAGCGCCTGGATAATATACGCATCGGCAGTATTCCCACGGCTCTTATCGGTGTAGATGATTTCCGTATTGCCTTGCCGGTCCCGAGAATCCTCCTGACCGTCAAAGACCAGATAGACTTTGCGAAAATGGAGGCTCTTTCTGACGACGGCGGCAATGAATGGTTCCCTCAGAGCTGTCAGCGAGAGCGGTGATGAAGAGCGATTCTTGACCTGCAATTTCAAGAGAATGTTATATCCATCCAGGTATAGGTCATATTTTCTACTCTCGCCGCTTTCAACGAAATCATCGAGGTTTTGAAAATGACGACCTTGTGATGTTTGTTCCTGGAAAGTTTGATGTTGGGCATAGAGGCTCTCCATGATTTGACGTTTCTTGTGCTCGACGTCCTCAATAAGCAATTGGGGATCATCGATAAATCCGAGATCTACGAAACGAGTGAGCAGTTTCTGGATTTCGGTGATCCGCGGCAGGTTTTCAGGAACCACATCCAAGAGGCGAATTTGCCGGCGCATATCAACGGGTGAAAGCAGAACGGGCTCCTGACTCAGGACTCTCTGGATGCCCGGCAGTTTGAGCAGTTTTTCTTTTGTCTGGAGAAGTGCTTCTTTTACTTTTGTCACTTCGCTGTGAACAACCATGGAATCCGCATAAATCCGTTCGATTTCTTTGAGGTACAACTCGACATGGAGCAGCTTTTGGCGGACGTCGGCAACCAGGCCGTATTCCTCGTCAGCGTGCCTTTGTAAGTCAAAGGCCCTTTCCGTGCGTCGCAGCAGCGATTCGAGGAGCTCTTCGGCTTCTCTTAAGGGCGTTGTGTCGATCTCCTGATATCGCCGAAACCATGCGGCGCGCATCTCCGCCAATGCCTCTTCCAGTTGCCTCCCATAAGTCTTCTCGGATTCAGCCAGCCGCTTTCGAAGCTCTTCATTGTCTTTGCGATATCGGATGATCTCCTGCTGCACCTGAGACTTCTCTTCCTCCGCCCTATCCAGCTTCATCTGCAATTTCGAAGAGCGTTCCTCCAGGCGGTGCAATTGCTCGCGCCCAGTTTGCTTGCCCTCTTCTTCCTGGCTGCTCTCGGGTTCGGCTGCCGGCACAAGGCC
>JADGQM010000044.1 GCA_017881795.1 Syntrophobacteraceae bacterium | reverse complement strand
GACGAGCACCGCTTCTTGATTCGCAGCCGCGCAGAAGCAGATCCCACCCTCATCAGCGCGCTGGGTGAATGCAACGCACAGACCGGCGCAGGCGATCCCTATCTTCCCTTTCGCCAGGTATTAACCTCTTTGACTACAGGAAATGAGGATAAAAAATACTGATTTACGGCAAAGCTCTGGATGTTCGCAGTCAACAGAAGCGCAAAAATTGTCAATATGGAAATCGCCAGCCTGAACATTTCTTCTCCTCCTTTTGTTTGGTCTCATCAATTTGACTTGTGCTTGAAACATCTTTGGCAGACTGCTCGGAAAGATCCCCGCCTTTATCGTTTCTGAGTATGCTTTTTCTGATTTACGGTACGTAGCGCGTACGTCAAAAACCTTGTGGCTCGTAGAATGGCAGGCCAGGAGGGATTCGAACCCCCAGCCCCCGGATTTGGAGTCCGGTGCTCTAACCGTTAGAGCTACTGGCCTGCGGTCTAGGCTCTTATAACGACTTGCCCTGTTGATGTAAAGCAAAATCTCCGGGATAGGGTTCGCGCAATCTGAAGGATGCCCGGCTGCATTTTTATGTATTTATTGATTGACAAACCCTGGATCTCGCGATTATCCTCGCACCACTTGTATGGAGCTAATTTTCTCTGCGCGATTGTGATTTTTATTACTATCTGGCTGCTCTTTCGTCTTCTCGTCCACACGGTGTTTATCCGGTAAGCGTCGCGAAATCGTTTTGCGTTCAAGAACCAGCGTGAAGCGCCCCTTGGAACCTTTGGTGTAACGCTGATGGATTGATTCTTGCGTCAATAAATGAGCGCCAGCGTGTCCTACTAATTGGAGGGATGACATGAAGATTAAATATTGCCGAAGATACAGCAAATATGTGAGCCAGCAGCATTGCGAATTTTTCAACGAAGGCCGTGGTTGTGAATATTACAGCTCCGCGAATTGGAATAGCATTAAAGACCTCTTGCTGGACGAGAACCGGCCGCAACGGGAAGTGAACGCCATCATCAAACCATTCAAGTGCAATCTGATGGACCGCCAGTATCTCAACGCCTTGAACCGCAAGCGTCGCTACGGTGGACGGATCATGGGAGCTCGGATCTAGCAGTATTACTTTCGCGTTCCACGGTTATCTCGGTCAGTAAAGGTGCGTCCCATCTATTCTCCGCGTCTCCTGAGTAGACACCTCATCCATTGATGTTTACCACCCTCTTGTGCTAAGAGTCTAGCCTGACAGTCCAGCCTACTGTGGTCTGCCGCCAGGCCGTGGAATGGCTGGTAAACCCTTTCCAAAAGCGAGCAGAAGAGATGTTTAAGAAGTTGCTGATTGCCAATCGCGGTGAAATTGCCATCCGAATCATGCGTTCGGCCCAGGAACTTGGGGTTCGAACGGTGGCGATCTACGAGGAAACAGACAAGGCCGCAATGCATATCATGAAGGCTGATGAAGCGATCTGCATCGGGTCCGGTCCCCGCAAAGACTACCTGAGTATTGAACGGATCATTCATGCGGCGAAGACTACCGGCGCCGAGGCGATTCATCCGGGCTACGGCTTCCTTGCCGAGAATCCGAGCTTCTCGAAGGAGTGCACGGATGCGGGTCTCGTTTTTGTCGGCCCGCCACCGGACGTCATTCGGGATATGGGGAGCAAGGTCATTGCTCGCCGCATCATGACCGATGCGGGACTTCCCATGATTCCCGGAACCGCGGTTTTGGAACAGGAAGCTGCCGGTGAAAAGGAGGCGATCCGGTTCGCTAAGGAATATGGCTTCCCCATCATGATCAAGGCTGTGGCTGGTGGGGGCGGGCGCGGCATCCGTGCGGTGCAGAATGAGTCGGAGCTGATCAAGGGTTTGAAAATGGCCCGTTCCGAGGCGCAAATGGCGTTCGGCAACGATGAGATTTACCTGGAAAAGGCCTTGACCCGCACGCGCCATCTCGAGGTGCAAATTCTCGCCGATCAGCACGGCAACGTCATCCACATGGGCACCCGCAATTGTTCCATCCAGAGGCGCCATCAAAAACTCATCGAAATTGCACCATTCTCGCTTCCTCAGGAACTTTTGGACCGCGTCTGCGATACTGCCGTAAAGGCGGCCAAGGCCTGCAAGTACATCAATGCCGGTACCGTCGAGTTCTTGCTCGATGAACAGGACCAGTTCCATTTTCTCGAGGTCAACACGCGTATCCAGGTGGAGCACACGGTGACCGAAATGATCACCGGCATCGATCTGGTGCGGGAACAGATTCGCATCGCGGCGGGCAAACCGATCTCGTTTACTCAGAGTGAGGTGCATTTTCGAGGTTCAGCCATTGAACTGCGAATCAATGCCGAGGACCCCAAGAACAACTTCATGGCCAACCCGGGCGTCATTCAAATCTATCAGTCTCCTGGGGGGCACGGAACGCGCGTGGATGGAGCGGTCTATCAAGGGTACGAAATTCCCCGCTACTACGATTCCATGCTCATCAAACTGACCGTCTACGGCTTCACCTGGCGTGAGGCGGTGGATCGCATGCGTCGGACGCTCGACAGCCTGGTCATAGCCGGGGTCAAGACCACCATTCCCTATTATAAGCAGATTGTTAATGACCCTGATTTCATCGAACAGCGTTTCGATACGTCCTACATTGAATCTCACCGGTACCTGCTGGATTACCAGGATGAGGTTCCGGAATTGGAGAAACTGGCCAGATTTGTTGCCGAGATCAATGCTCATGGTTATAACCGGCATGCCGACGTTTCGTGACAGGTCGCTTGCCCGCCGTGGCCTCATGAGTGCCTGATCAGCGGAAGAAAGATCCAATCGAGGCCGGCCAGAGAGGAGTTGGTTGCTTATGTCATCGCGCGAGCGGGTTACCCCGCAAATGACCAGTCGGGAAATACTCGAATATCTACATCATGCAACAGGGTATTTCGTGACCAATAATGAACGAGATGTTTCCCAGTCTGATTTCAAATGTCGCATCATGCCTCATACCACCCTCAAGGTGGCTCCCTATCGGGACGACACCGGGTTCTTCGCGATGGAGATTACCGGTGGGGCCACGGTTCATGTCGATCTCCTGCGCAAGCAAATCAATCCTTTTGAGAAGCTCCGCCTGGTGCGCAAGTCCATGCCTAACACCTTACTTCAGGCTGGGTGTCGGGGTCGGAGCCTCTTTGGGTATCGGCCCTATCCGGACAATGTGCTGCGCCTTGCCGTGCGCTTGTTTTCCCAGTACATAGACGTCTGGCGCGTTTACGATTTTATGAACCATGTTCCAAGCCTGCTGGTGGTTGCCGAGGAGGTGAAGAAGGCAGGAAAGGTATTGATGCCCTGCATCTGTTTTACAACCGGGGTCGATCATACCGATGACTTCTACGTGGCCAAGGTTGAAGAGATTATTTCGGCCGTGGGCGAAGAGGTCATCCTTTGCATCAAGAACCATTCCGCAGTCGGTTCTCCCAGGAGAATCAGCGAACTGGTGCAGGCCATCCGCCGCCGATTTCCGGACCTCTTGCTCGCTTATCATGGACATAACACCGATGGCAATGATCTCGCTCGCATGGTCACTGCGGTATTGGAGGGAGTCAAAATCGTGGAGGTCGCCGATCACGGGTACGGCGGAATTTACAGCCAGGCCCCGGCGCTCAGCTTCATTCAAACCCTCCATGATTATGGATACAAAACCCCCGGCTTCAAGGTCCAGCCCCTGGTGGACGCATCCGATATCCTGCGTCTCGAAAGACGTCAGTATGAGCAATTTGAAAGTCCGTTTCGGGGGATCGATCCCACGGTTAAGCGGCACAAATTGACCGGAGGCGCCGCCAGTATGGCCTTTGAACAGGCCGACCAGTTGGGACTGCTGGAACGGATGCATGAGGTCTTCAGCGAACTGGTTCTGTTGAACCAGGAGCTCGGGAATATCTGGTCGGTTACCCCGGGGAGTCAGATTCTCCTCACCACTGCGTTGAACAATGTCCTTCACGGGCGCTATGAACGACCTTCAGACGATTTGAAACGGCTGCTGCTCGGTCGGTACGGTCCGTTTCCGTTCCATGAACCGCAGGAATGGATTTATCAGAAGGTCTTGGAGAGCAACCGGGCAGACGGCAAGAAGTGGTATCAGATCCTGGCGGATGAGGCAGGCATTCATCAGGTTCCCGATGAAAACCTGGAAGCAAAGCGCAGTGAACTGGAGGCTCAGATAAAGCGGCCGGCAAATGATGAGGAACTCTGCCTTTATCTTCAGTTCCCAAGAGATGCTGTGGAATATTTTCGGTTCGAGGAGCAATTTGGAAAGACCTGGCTGCTACCACCCAATGTGTGGTTTAAGCGGGGCGGCTTTGAAGATGGCGCCCGGATTACCTTTCCCGATTATGCAGGAAGAACGCATCACATTGACATCATCTCCACGCGACGCTCGGGCGATCTCGTTCATACGTCGCTGCTGGTGGATCACCATTTTCAGACCCACACGACCCCCGTCAGCGCGAAAGGCGCCCTGCCGTCTTGAGCAGAATGCTGCCGCTGCTGAACGCTTAGGGGTTGTCCAAGAATAAATCATCATCTTTCACCACGAAATACACGAAACACCCGAAAGACCAGAAGTGACTTTTTTCGAGTTTTTCGTGTGTTTCGTGGTTTGAAATAGGCTCAAAATGAAAGCAAGTTATTTTTGGACGGCTCCTTATCTTTTCCAGACAACAACTCCTCGGTTTTGTTATGCCCTGTTGGGAAAGGTCCGGGTGCATGGATCATCTCATTGACCGGTTTCTGAACTATCTGGCTGTGGAACGGGGGCTGAGCGCCAACACCTTGGTAGCCTACAGCAGCGATTTGCAGGAAATCAAAGGATTTCTCAACGCGAAAGGGATTGCGCACTGGGATGAAATGACTCGCGACCATATTTCTGCCTACGTCCAGGCTCTCGGAGGAAGGCTTGCGGATCGGAGCAAGGCTCGCCGCATGGCTGCCCTGAGGTCATTCTTCAAGCATCTGCAAGTGCTGGGAGCCATTCGCCAGAATCCGGCTGCGAGAATCACTTTTCCGAAGGCCGGGCTGACCCTGCCCAAAGTCCTGTCCGGCCCGGAGGTGGAAGCCTTGCTGCTGCAGCCCGATGTGATGCAGCCATTGGGGAAAAGAGACAAGGCCATGTTGGAGTTGCTTTATGCTGCGGGCCTTAGGGTGAGCGAGTTGACGGATTTGCAGCTTCGGCAACTGCACCTCGGTCCAGGCTATTTGGTGGTGCTTGGAAAGGGAGGTAAAGAGCGGCTCGTGCCGTTGGGGGAATGGGCGGCGGAAGCCCTGAAGGTTTACCTGGAGGAAGGAAGAACAATCCTGCTGAAGGGTGGCTCCAGGGAGGAGATCTTTATCAACCATCGCGGAAAAAAACTGTCCCGCCAGGGTGTGTGGAAAATTATCAAACACTATGCGCTGCAAGCAAGGATTCGGCAGAATATCACGCCGCACATGCTGCGCCATTCCTTCGCCACCCACCTTCTCGAAAATGGCGCTGACCTTCGGTCGCTCCAGACCATGCTGGGGCACGCGGACATCTCGACCACCCAGATTTACACGCATGTGGCCAGAACCAGACTGAAAGAAATTCACCAAAAATATCATCCTCGTCCCTGAACAGGTAATGGTCATGGAAGTGATTACCACGCATGTGAATGCTGATTTCGACGCGATGGGTTCGATGATTGCGGCCAAGAAACTGTATCCCGAAGCGGTGCTGGTTTTCCCCGGCTCGCAGGAGAGGACTCTGCGAGAGTTCTTCGTGAAATCAACGGTCTACATCTATGACTTCAAGCGTTTGCGTGATGTGGACCTGGCCCTGGTGAAGCGGCTCATTCTTGTCGACACGCGCCAGTTTTCGCGTATTGGCAAGTTCCAGGAGATCATCGAACGCCCGGATCTTGAAATCCACATTTATGACCATCACCCGGATTCCGAAGATGACATCAAAGGCCAGGTTATGGAGATCAGGCCGGTGGGAGCGACGGTGACCATCCTGACGCACCTCATCCAGGAACGGCGCCTTCAGGTGACGGCCGAAGAGGCCACCGTGATGAGTCTGGGGATTTTTGAAGACACCGGTTCCTTCACCTTCAATTCGACCACTCCGGAAGACTTCGAAGCGGCGGCCTATCTTCGGCGTTGTGGTGCAGACCTGAATGTGGTGGCGGATATGGTCGCACAAGAATTGACTGCCGAGCAGGTGAGTCTTCTGAACGAGTTGATCCTCGCTGCGAGGACCTACAATATTCAGGGGGTTGAGGTCTGTATTACGACGGTTGCCATCGACAAATATGTGGGTGATTTTGCCGTGTTGGTCCATAAACTCAAAGACATTGAGAACCTGGACGTTATCTTCGCCCTGGCCGCCATGGACGATCGGATCTATCTGGTTGCCCGAAGCCGCATTCCCGAAGTGAATGTGGGCCTGGTGGCAACCCATTTCGGGGGGGGCGGCCACAGCACTGCCGCTTCGGCGACCATTCGGGAGATGACCCTGATTCAAGCTGAAGACCGGTTGGTTGAAGTTTTGCGCAGCCTGATCAATCCTTTCCCCATGGCCGAGCACCTCATGACCAGTCCGGTGATTCACACCGAGGCGGAGACCCCGATCGGCGAAGCGGCGCAAATCATGACCCGTTACAATATCAATGCCATGCCCGTTATGGAGAAGGATGCCATCGTGGGTTTGGCCAATCGTCAGGTCTTGGAAAAGGCCATGTTTCACGGACTCGAGCAGGTGCCTGTTCGCGAGTTCATGAGTCGGGATTTCTTCACGGTGAAGCCAACCGCCACGCTTCTCGAGATTCAGACTTACCTGGTTGAGAACCAGCAGCGAATTCTTCCGGTCGTGGAAGAGGACAAGGCCGTGGGAGTGATTACTCGCCGCGACCTCTTGAACTTCCTGGTAACGGACCGTTCGAACGTCCCGCGTGCGCTCTATGATGATCCGGCACAGTCCCACTGGTCCAAGCGCAAGAACATCATCGGCATTGTTATGGAACAACTGCCGCGAGAAGCCATCCGGATGTTGAAGGACTTCGGAGAATTGGCAGAACGTCTCCATTTTAAGGCCTACGCGGTGGGGGGCTTTGTCAGGGACCTGTTGCTGCGGCATGCCAATCTGGACATTGATATTGTGGTTGAAGGGGACGGTATTGAATTTGCCAGGGCTTTCGGTGAGGAACACGGGGTGCGCGTCCGCGCCCACAAGAAGTTCAACACTGCGGTACTCATCTTTCCGAACGGTCAGAGAGTCGATATCGCGACGGCTCGCTTTGAATATTACCAGTACCCTGCAGCACTCCCCATCGTGGAGTTCGGTTCCCTCAAGATGGATCTCTACCGGCGCGATTTCACCATAAACACGCTGGCCATTGCCCTAAATCCCAACAGTTTTGGGTACCTCATCGACTTTTTCGGCGGGCAACGGGATCTGAAGGACAAGGTCATCCGGGTGTTGCATAATTTGAGTTTTGTCGAGGACCCGACCCGTATTTTGCGCGCGATTCGCTTTGAGCAGCGCTTTGGGTTTCGCATCGGGAAGCAGGCTGCTGCGTTGGTCCGTAACGCCGTCCGGATGGGCCTGATTCAAAAGCTTGGGGGGCGTCGCATCTTCCATGAGCTCCAGCTGATTCTGATGGAAGATGATCCCAGCCCGGCGCTCCGGAGGATGGCGGAATTCGGCGTGCTCCCCGTGATTTCCCCAAAGATGCGCTTCGATCAGAAAATGGAGGAATTGTTCCAGCGGTTGAAAGAATTGCTTTCCTGGTATCAATTGAGCTTTCTGGAAGAACCTCTTGAGCGATGGCCGGTCTACGTGCTCGGACTCTTTTACGGTCAGCGTCGCGAGGAGCTGGAAGAGCTATGGGAGCGTCTGCAGCTGCCGGCCAACCAACAGGAGCGGTTGCTCTGGACTTACGAAAAGGTCGAGGAATTGCTGCGCGGGTTTTTCCAGTTGCCTGATCATCGCCCCAGTGATATCTATCGGGCACTTCAGCCGTTGCGGCCGGAAGAGCTCCTCTATATGATGGCCAGGGCGCAAAAAGAAGCAATTACCCGGGCGATAAGTCACTATTTTCATCGCTATCGCCATGTGACCACCGAGATCAGGGGCAAAGATTTGAAAGCTCTTGGGGTTCCCCCTGGACGCATCTATAAGACCATGCTCGAGGAGTTGCTGGATGCGCGGCTGAATGGGGAAGTCAGGAACCGTCAGGAAGAAGTGTCGTTTCTCAGGAGCCGTTTTCCTGACTATTTTGAACAATCCCAGAACGGGATTATGGGTTGCGAACCGACAACCCCCGAGGCGCTTGACAATAACTAACCTTCCGAGATTGGGAGACCGACGCGGTTTCAGAAACCTCGTCGGTCTGGATGTCACGGACAAGTATTTCTTGCCTGAGGCCTGAAGTCGACGGTGGGAACGTTTGAAGAGGCGAAGAAATTAGGACGAACAATTCATGCTGCAAGATATCATTGTCAAGGTAGCCCTGTATGCTATCCCCTTGCTGTTTGCGGTGGTAGCTCATGAAGTGGCGCACGGTTGGGTGGCGGAGAAACTCGGCGACCCCACGGCGCGCCTCATGGGACGCCTGACCTTAAATCCCCTTGTGCATATCGACCCATTGGGGACCGTGATCCTTCCCCTCATGCTCCTCCTCATCCAGTCGCCGTTTCTCTTCGGATGGGCAAAACCGGTTCCGGTCAATTTTGCCAATCTGCGCGGAGGACGTCGAGACATGGCTCTTGTGGCCGTCTCCGGACCGATGACCAACCTGCTTTTGGCTACCGTCAGTGCGGGAATCTACCACTTTCTGCTCTCAGGATTTGAACGGGGGTGGATTGCCGATGACGGCGTGCTCTCGGCGGTGGCTGAGCCGCTCTTTATGATGGCGAAAATCTCGATCACCTTCAATCTGGTGCTCATGGCATTCAATTTGATTCCCATCTTGCCCCTTGACGGCGGCAGGATCTTGGTCGGGGTGTTGCCGGATGCCCTGGCCTCTAAAATGGAGCCTCTGGAACGTTACGGGATGCTGATCTTTTTGCTCCTGATCGGCATCCCCATGCTGCGGTCATACCTTTGGGGGTACTTTCTCAATCCCATTATGAATGTTTTTATGCGCTTATTGGTTGGATAATCCATCTTGCCTCATTTCAAGGAGTAAAAGAATAATGACCGAAAGGAAACGGATTCTTAGCGGCATGCGTCCCACCGGGCGGCTTCACCTGGGAAACCTTCATGGTGCTCTCGATAACTGGATTGAGCTTCAAAGACAATATGATTGCTTCTTCTTCGTTGCTGACTGGCATGCGCTGACCACGGATTATGCAACGCCGGGTGAGATCAAGAACAACACCTGGGAAATGATACTTGATTGGTTGAGCGCCGGCCTTGACCCCGAGTACTGCACCCTTTTTATCCAGTCAGACATTAAGGAGCATGCAGAACTTTATCTCCTCCTCGGGATGATCACGCCTCTACCCTGGTTGGAGCGTAACCCCACTTACAAGGATCAACAACAGCAACTGGATACCAAGGACCTTTCCACTTACGGATTTCTCGGATATCCGGTCCTTCAGGCGGCCGATATTATCATCTACAAAGCACACGGAGTGCCTGTCGGGAGAGATCAGTTGCCGCATGTCGAGCTCACGCGCGAGATCGCGCGGCGGTTCAATTTTATGTATGATCGTGAGGTGTTTCCCATTCCCGATCCGCTTCTCACGGAAGTGCCGGTGCTGCCCGGCATAGATGGGCGCAAGATGAGCAAGAGTTATGGCAACGCCATCTTTATTACCGAAGCCGAAGACAGTGTGAGAGAGAAGATTTCCATGATGTTGACAGATTTCCACCGAGTGCGCCGCTCCGATCCCGGAGATCCGGAACTGTCAACGGTTTTCGCCTACCATAAACTCTACTCTTCCCCTTCAGAGGTGGTGGAAATTGCTGAAGGCTGCCGCTCGGCACAGATGGGTTGTGTGGAGTGCAAGCAACGGCTGGCGAAAAATATGCTGGAAAAACTGCGCCCTCTACGCGAAAAGCGACTCCAGCTCGAACAGGATATGGACCTCGTCAGGGAAATCATCACCGCCGGCAATGCGAAAGCAAGGGGTGAGGCCACACGGACCATAAACGAGGTCCGGGCGACAGTTGGCGTGAGCGCTTGGCAATAAGTAATCGTCCAAGATTGGGAGACCGACGCGGTTTCAGAAACCACGTCGGTCTGGAGGTCACGGACAAATATTTCTTGCCTGAGGCCTTGGGTTCCAACTCAGTAGAAGACGTGTCAACAGCATGAGCAGATGCCGGTGAGTTGCATTCATGAAAGTGGTTCGACTTCAAAAAGCTCTCGCTCAAGCGGGTATTGCGTCCCGCCGGGCAGCCGAGGAACTGATCCGGCAGGGAAGGGTCTCGGTAAACGGTCGCGTAATAACCGCGATGGGACAGCAAGTGGACCTGCACACCGACAGGGTCTGCGTCAATGATGTTCCCGTGTCCGCTCCGCAACCGAAGATCTATCTTCTCTTCAATAAACCCAAACATTGTGTTACAACGACCAGGGATCCACAAGGACGCAAAACCGTTTTCGATTATGTTCCCGATTTAGGAGTCCGCCTCTTTCCGGTTGGCCGTTTGGATTATGATGCCGAGGGGTTGCTCCTGTTCACGAACGATGGACCTCTGGCAAATCGCTTGCATCATCCCCGTTACGGAGTTCCCAAGACATACGAAGTCAAGGTGAAGGGGCAGCCGGATGAGAATGCGTTACGTCAGCTTCGCACCGGGATCAAGCTGGCAGAAGGGATTACCGCTCCTGCCGAGGTCAGGATCATGCGCTTCCTGCCACAAGCCACGTGGCTGCGAATAGTGCTCCATCAGGGTTGGAACCGTCAGGTCAAACGCATGGGAGACGCTGTAGGGCATCCTGTTCTCAAGCTTAAGAGGGTAGCTTACGGGGTGCTTAAATTGGGTAACATTGATCCTGGAACCTATCGACTGCTGGATCCTTCGGAAGTTCGGCGGCTTTATCAAAGCGTCCATCTCGACGAGGAGTAGGTCAAAAAGAAATGGCAAATAAAAGGCGAGGGAACTACCCTTACAGCATTGAGCGGACATTCCCGCAAGCGGCAGCGACCAGGCGTCCTCCCATCAAAAAGAAGAAACGGCGCCCTCTGCGTGCGGTGGTAATGGTTCTTTTGCTCATCCTGATCGGGAGCATCGCCGTCCTCGCTTTCAGCTCAGGAGCCCGCCATAGCGTCGTTTCCATGATGCCGTTCCCGAAGAAATTGGTGGCCTTGCGCCTCACGCATAACAGCAAGGAAGTCATCCTCATGCCCGGTTCTCAGGGCGTGATGAATCCTCGCGATTCCCTGCAATTATTGGAAGTGCAAACGGACGGCTGGCTCTCGTGGGGCACGCAGGTGACTTCCTCGGATCTCGATGTCTCGCAGATGCGAAAAGCTCCTGCAGCAATCAGAGACCTCATGCCCCACGAGTCTTTTGAAACGCCCAAGACCATCGAAGTTAAAACGCTGTGGTGGGGCCAACCCATCGGCGAAGTGTCCTTTCTGGTCCAGTTGGATGCCAAGGACTGGCTGCAAAAGGCCAACGCGACAACGGATGTAGAGCGCAGGATCGTTTACCTGGAAAAGGCATTGAAAGAAAACCCGGGGAACGTTTTGGTCAAAACGCAGCTGGCCGGAGTCTATTTTGATAATAAAAAGTATGATCCGGCTGCCAGACTTTATGAAGAAATCGATGAATCGGGCAAATCCAAGTCCATCCTGGAGCGGCTCCTGTTGGCCTACCAGGCTCGCAACCGTGTGGATGAGGCGCTGAAGACCTACCTCGAGTTGTTTAAGCTCTCTGAAGATCCGGATGCTTTCAAAGAATTCCTGCAGTACCTCCAGAAGCATAAATCAAAGGATGAGACCGTAAAATTCCTTGAAAAGAATCAGCAGGATCTTCCCAAAGCCTTTCAAAGCTCGGTGCTTCTCTTGCTGGCGGACCTCAGCGCCCAGACGAAAAACTGGTCCAAGGCATCGGCTGCTTATGAAAAGGCCATCAAGGCCGGAGTAAAGGACCCGGATGTCCTGTACAACCTGGCGGTTACTTATCAGCAGGGTGAAAATTCGGACAAGGCGACGCAGGCTCTGGAACAGTACCTGCAAAAAAATCCCGGCGATATCAAGAGTTGGATGCAACTCGCTGCACTGCAAGAAAAGAAAGGCGCTCTTTCGCAAGCACGAGCGACCTATGAGACGATCCTGCAGAAGAATCCTCAGCACAAGGAAGCCCTGCTCAAGCTGGTCAGCCTCCTCGAGAAGATGAAAGACAAAGCGGGTCTGCAAGCGGCTTATGAGAAGCTTGCCCAAATGCAGCCGAAAAACCGGACCGTTCAATACAACCTGGGAATTCTATATTACGAAGGCAGGAAGTGGGACAAGGCTGCCCAGTGTTTTGAAGCCATCGCCGCCTTAGATCCGAGGGATGTGGAATCCAGGAAATATCTTCTGGATCTCTACCGGAAGATGAAGAACGAAAAAGGGGAAGCGGAAATGCTGCAGACCCTCGCGCAGTTGGACCCGAAAAACCCCAATTATTATGAAGCGATCTACACTTCTTATGACGAAAAGAAGGACTACAAAGGCATGGTGACGTTTTTCCGGAACGCGGTCCAACTCCATCCGGAATCGGTCGCCGTACACAACTATTTATTGTATGGCCAGCTGAAGCTGGGGGACAACAAGGGAGCGCTGAAGGAACTGGAAGACCTGATCCGACTCCAACCCAAAGAGAAAAAGCATCTGCGGCAGGCTGCAAACCTTTATGAAACCTCGGGTGATTATCCGGAAGCGCTGAAAAAACTGGATCAGATCTTGAAGCTCGATCCCAAGGACAAGGAAGCCAAGGAAGATTATCTGCGCATCAAAATGCTGGCGATCTCAAAGAAAAAGCCTGCATAGCATCTTTGCCTCCCACTGTAGTTTTGCTCGCTCGCTCGCTCGTTCCCAAGCCAGAGCTTGGGAACCAGCTTTGAGGGGAATTTTTAGACAGGCTCTCAAACTTCCTGGTGCTCTCCATCCCTATCTGCCGGGTGGGGCAGAAGAAGAAACATCCTTCACCCAGCAGCTCGGCCACTCTTTGAGAGAAAGATTATCTCCAACGACCAGGGACCCGATACCCATAACGATTATAATGGGCAGGGATCCAGACTGGCCTGGAGTAATATGGCCCTGGGCCATAATAGCCTGGGGCGGGAGCGTAATAGGTCTGACCCCAATACACTGGAGCAGGGTAGAGCGGGACAGGCACCAGTGCGGTCGTTATCGCTGCCGCTGTCCCGACTACGGCGCCTGCTACGGCGAAGGGGAGGAGAAGAGGGTTATAGTAATGGCCATATCGGGCCTGGGCATCGACTGTTGTCAAGACCAAAAGCAATACGAGACTGATGCTCAAAACAAGACCTTTCCGTTTCATGTCACACCTCCAATTGCTCGATTTGCACTCTACCTAACTCCTGGTTTGCTCAAATAGTTGATAACGCAAAAGGTGTGCCAGGATTGATCGCGTGCCGGGCAACCTGCACCAAAGGCTTAATCGGTCTGTGTTTTTCGAAAGAAGGGCTGTTCCGGATTCTCATTCTGCCTGCTGCCGCGGGCTCCGGGTTCAAAAAGAAATACCAATTTTTTCCCACCGGGAACCGAGAAATGCAAAAAATGTATCATCCGCATCCGGTTTACCCGATTGATTGGGTCCGGGTTCACTGGCTGTCAGTTCTGCGACTTTCAGGGCGATTCCTTTTGCCTCGATGAGACGTTGCAGCAGGTCGTCTCGGCAGCATTGAAATGACCCTCTTTGAGACCTATATTTGAGCGAGGATGAGTAATCCGGGGACACTCCACAGGGGAGCAGGTTCTCAAAGTGGAGATTTCACCCTCACCTTGTTTATGAGCGGCTGCTGGTTTTTTTCGCATAGAGGACTTGAATGGGAACGAGGACTTTTGAGGAAATGTACAAGGGAGTGCCCCCTTGGGAAATAGATGGGCCTCAGAGCGAGATTGTCCATCTTGCCGAACAGGGCGAGATAAGATCAGCAGTGCTCGATGTCGGTTGTGGGACAGGCGAAAATACCCTCTATCTGGCAGAGCTTGGTTTCGAAGTAGTGGGAATCGATATTGTACCCACTGCTGTTGAAAAAGCTCTCAACAGGGGCAAGGAACGCTCTTTGGCTGCCACCTTCCTGGTATGGGATGCCTTAAAGCTTCAAGAGCTGGGAAGAAGGTTCAATACCGTTATCGACTCGGGGTTCTTTCATGTTCTGCCCGACAAAAAACGCCCTCTCTTCGTAAAGAGTCTTGCGTCGGTGTTAGATCTCGGGGGGACCTACCTCATGATGTGCTTTAGCGAACATGAACCAGGCTCTTGGGGGCCTAGACGGGTAACCCAGGCCGAGATTCGGGAAAGCTTCAGGCAGGGCTGGCATATCAACACCATTCGGGAGGCAAAATTTGACACAAACCTCGGTTCCCGCAAATGCAATGCGTGGCTTTCTTCGATCACGTTGATCGATACCGGTATCGTGAAGGGGCCATAGCACGGATGCAGCAGCCCAAGTGTCGCCAAATCGGAGAAAATCGCGGTCAAGACGGTCTTGCCATAAGCACGATAGCCAGCGAATTTGTCATGTTTAAGGGAAATCGAGCCAACCCTCTTCTGCAATGCTGACGCGCAGAACTCTTGGTTTACACATGAAACGCAACTATTGATCAACCGGTCTGGACCCGGAGGTCAACATATAGGAGAGCAGTGTGGAACATGGTGTCGAGCCCTGTGGTTCCCGAAGGCAGCCCCATTCCGGACACTTATGTTTTCGCAAAATTGTTGGAGCGAACTGTCATGGCTTCGATGAATGCTCATCATCCTTGGCTTGTGGCGCGTGTTCTGACCTTCTTATCGAACGCAAAGAATCCTGTTGGATCATTTGGGCTTGGATAAAGTGTGCTCTCGGGTTGGATGTTGAAGTTCTTGTAGCAATGGAACGCAGAAACAACGAAAAGCGTTCCGTCATATTTCACGGGGTAACATGTGCCGGAGAGAGCATATGGCCATTCTTCCTGGCCAGTCTCGTAGATGATGGGCTTTGTGGATTTGAGCAGATCGTCAACACTCACATTTTTCTCCTTGCCGAACTATTAAGTGAGCGGCCGTGGAAGGCGATAAACGCCGGTCGGCCTATCTCCCGTGACGGCTCCATCAGTCACATCCGATTCGGCTGCAATATTCACCAGGTATCCCAACTTGTCAACGTTCTGCTAGTCGCCAAACACTGTCCGGGGCGACCGCCCCTCTCCCTAACAAACCACAGCATATCTCAGCCAGACCACCGCAAAAAGCCGTAGGGTTGAAATGGTCGACGCCTCGGACAAATGTCACATGAGATGGCCGCCGTCAAGGCGGATTCATGATCGCGTTTGAACTTCTGCCAGTGCTCTTACCCGCTCCAATACGTCCGCATCCAGCCAATCGCCAAGACGACGGTAATCACCAATGCTGACACGACCCAGCTAAAGCCGAACGGGCCGAGGTAATAGCCTTCGACCCAAGCGGCAACGCCCACAAGCACGAGGAACAGGAAGCGCTTAAATGAATGCGGCATTGGGCCAGCTTTGGTTCCGGTTACTGCTGGGGTAAACAATGGTCAACGAAAATGCGACTAAGTTCCATGCCGTACCACGCGGCTAGGCCGGACAGGTCGAGTGTGATGCCGGTGTCTTGAATTCGCCCAACTTCCACGACAGATCCGCTGCGGCCGTCTTTGAGGACGCCCCGAGGGATTCCCAATAACGACTATACGGCGGGCCGGGAAGCGCGCGGCAGGAGATACAATAGCCTTTGTAGCGTTCTATCATGGCGGTGTGACCATTCAATCCGCCGGATGTATCCGCTCGTTTATTAGAGCGGCCTTTTCACGTCGAAAAAACCCGCTCTAAGCCTCTAGAACGCGCTATTTATACAATGTTCTATCGCTGAATCAATGGGTTGCGCATTAGGTCCGACCTGGAGCAGAATTGCTGGTGCACGACTGGTCCAAGGATCCGTGGGTCGGCATGTGCGAGCGCATCTCTTTCAAGCCCGGCGAATTGTCCTGCTTCTGGCCGGAGGTAACCCGGCCCTGTGGCCGCATTCATTTCGCGGGAGCGTACGCGGCACAGATGACATAGAAATAGGAAGCCGCCCTCGAATCCGCAAATCGGGTCGCGGTGGAGATCGACAGGGCGTGAGCGTTGCTCCGGCCGCCTGATGCGGCCTAGCGGCTGCGCCATCAAACTTTGTTGAGGTGCAACACGCCCCCGCCGGTCCTCGATGCCCCAGAGCCCCAGGTGCCCTCGAGTGTTTGTTCGTTCATTGAATTCAACACGCCTTTCCCGGAAAATGACCTTCGCTTCCAGTCAAACTCAATCGAGACGCCGCTGACGGGAGTTGCGGACGACGGTGTTGGAGGCGACGTTGGACTGCTCGAGGGGAAGTCTCCTGAGACGCTGGTGACCATCTGCTTGATCGTGCCGGCTGTGATTTGACCCTTCTCGGGTTTGGTTGCTCCCGCCGGCCATTCATAGGTACCTGTCACACTACTCTTGGTCGCGGTGAGATCCAACTCAATGGGAATGGGGGCCGGTGTGTTGGAGTGGGTGATAGTTCCCCGCCATTTGCCGGTCAGGAGGTTGCTCCATACCACCTCCGCAAGAGCCGATTCGTAGAAGCTCGGATTAACCTGCTCGTTCCACATGCTGCTGATGTAATTCTTGATGCCAAAGCTGAGACCGGACGGGTCTGCCTCAAGATCCTTGTAAAACTGGAATCCCCTGCGGTTGGCTTCCAGGTCGGCATTGGAATAGACGCCCGTCAGGCCCAGTCCCGCAATGGTGATTTCTGAGGCGCGGCCGCCGCTCTCAACCTCGGCTGGTGAGAGTCCCCGGGTTCTGTTGAACAGCCAATAACGGAACCCGAGATCGAAAAAGTGACCGAGTTTATCGGCTCCGATGCACACGTCGTGGACTTTCGCCGCGGAGGCGACGACGCCATGGGCGAAGTGGTACACCGACTTGACAGCGGCGGCGCCGCTGTATTTCGTGCCTTTCAGATCGCTAGGCGGGGATTTTCTTTTCGAGGGCGGCAGGTTCTCGACAAAACTCTCAATCGGCGAAATGATCCCGTCTCCCAGCCGCTTGAACACAGTCTGCGCAAGGGCAAGAACATTGATTGGCGCGCCTGCAGCCGTGTGCGTTGCGACTTCGGTTCGGGCAGCGGCAATTTCACTGTTCACTTCGGTGTCCACGTCGGATTCGATGTCGGCGAGGTAATCGCAAGAGCGGTCGTCGACCTCGCGGCGTTGTAGGACGCTGGCCGTGCGGCCACCCCCTTGCTGCACGACGTGGGCAAGTTCGTGAGTCAGCACCGCACAGCCTGCGTGGCTTGCCGGCGCGTACTCGCCATCTCCGAAAACGATATGGCTGCCCATGGTGTAGGCCCGCGCGCCAATCTTTCGGGCGGATTCCGCAGCCTCGCGACCGGTATGTACCTGCACCTGCGAAAAATCGGCGCCGAAGCGCGGCTCCATAAACGTTCGGGTTCCCGCGTCGAGGGGTTGGCCGGATGCAGCCAAGACCTGGTGGACGATAGGCGGTACTACATTCCGCCCCATGTCGCTGGCTTGCGCGCGCTTTGTCTGTACCCTCTCAGGCGCCCAGCCCGGCCGCACGGTTTGACACTTGGGGCACCCTCCGCCACAAGCGCAGGCACGCGGGGACTGCGGCTCGAGCATCCGCATCACTTGTTCGGCGATGCGATTGGCCTCCTGCTCATACTCGTCGCCGGGCTTGTTGATCGCTAGTTTCGTCTGTATCGCTCCCGCGGCAGGAGGGTGTACTGGAATCCGACTGAAATCGTGCTCGAAACGAGGTAAGGCCTTACGGGCCAATCCTACTTCGAGTTTTTCAGCATTAGTCTGCAACATCCGCTGCACTGCTTGATTTTCAATCGTGCGGTGTAAGTGAAGGATCGAATTCACCTCATGGCTTTGCCCAAAGTGTGCCCGACTGGGTATCGTCCGCTTGGCAGATTTGGTCTGCTGAGTTGCCTTTTGTTTCGCTGCGAAAGTGCGCATGATTAACCTCTGTTCCTTGATCAGGAACTGCCTAATCGCGGTGCTCACCTGCGGAGCGGACGGCAAGCCGTAGGCTTGACGGACGAGCCGTCAGGTGAAGTGCCTTGTTCCGAGGCGCGCTTCGCGCCGAGAAACAAGGTCACGAACGAAGTGAGCGCCGCGATTCCCCCGGAGGCGCGAAGCGCGTCCGGGGGAACAAATGATTCTGCAGTTTCTATGAAACTCCGGGACGTGGGATGGGTCTCTGAACGACAACTTAGGCAAGGAAGGTCTTATCTGTAGGTGCACGGTGAGAGCTGACTTCCCCCATCGTCCTCATTTGACAATCTAATTTATGCTTAAAGTCCTTGCAAGGATATTCCGATATAGGATGGGCATCTTTCTGTGAAACATGCAGATTGGAAGGATTTCGAGAAACTGGAGAGCTTGGCATGTGACCCGTCCCTCCCACAGTGCAGGCGAGATTCATAGCGCATCTCAAACAGAGGACGGTTCCGAGCAACACGTATTCATTTTACTTGCCAACCTGTGGAATTCGTATCCGGCGGTTGCCATAAAAGATGTGTTACTCATATCCTGAATAACTCTACCGAATCACGAATCACTACCGGGCGCTAATTTCGAGACCGTCCTGGCGATCAGAGTGCAATCCCCTTGAGTTCTTTGAGCATATCGAGCTTCCTGACTAGCTCCTCTCCTCCGTTCACCCTCAGCTCGTCGTAGAAGCGTTGGACTCTCTCCACTCTGGCATTCGGGAACGCGACTCGCTGGCAGACACTCTTATGAAGCCCCTGGTCCTCATCCAGACACACTACGATCAACTCTTCAGCTTGGTGTCCATACCTGAAAAGCTTCTTATACGCGGAATTCTCGGAGAGGGTGACTTCGAGCCAGGCACCATCCTTCAGAATAAAATCGGGATTATAGAATGAATTGGTTCGTAGCTTCAGGTCATGCTTCTGAGCAAATTGGACGTACCACAAATTAGGAGGCATATGGTCAAAGATGGGCTCGGGCCGATAAGAGATACCAAGAACATGAAGCATTTCCTCAACGAGAGCAAATAAGATTCTTCCCCTGGCACCTGTTCTCTGGATTGAGCGAAGTGTATCCAGATCACCCTGCATAAAGGAGAGGATGATTCTCTCCCATTTCTTGCGGCGCCTCTCCGGCGGGTTCTCTGCAAAACGATCCGGCAATCTAACCATTCCTGGGCTCACTTTGCCTCTCTCAGCAGAAACCAGCGAGCGGCGTTCAAGTGGCTGGTCTTGCCGTTTTGCTGGTCCAGCAGCGCCAGGAGCGCGAACGGCTGCATGAAGTCCGGCGTCACCCAGAGGTGCAACAAGTCAC
>JADGQM010000043.1 GCA_017881795.1 Syntrophobacteraceae bacterium | reverse complement strand
CACGAAGGACACGAAGAGCACGAAGAAATCACTTCGTGGCCTTCGTCTTCTTCGTGCTCTTCGTGGTAAAAGAAGAAGTCTTATTTTTGGACAACTCCTAAGTAATCGTCCAGGATTGGGAGACCGACGCGGTTTCGGAAACCGCGTCGGTCAGGACGTTCGATATCTTTCTGTTGAAGCGGATTGTGGAGAGTGACTAAGTTTAACCTGAAGGTCCTTCTCCTCCTTTCCTGTGGCCACATGGTTGTCGACACCTACCAGGGTGCGCTTCCGGCCATCCTGCCCTTCCTCAAGGAAAACCTGGGGCTCTCTTACACGGTAACCGGTATGATCCTCATCGTTGGTAACATGACTTCCTCCGTTGTCCAACCGCTCTTCGGGTTTCTTTCGGATAGGAAGGAAAAGGCTTTTCTGCTGCCGATGGGTGCTTTTCTTGCCGGAGCCGGTTTTTCCCTGCTGCCGGCAACCCAGAGCTACCTGGTGATCCTGCTTTTGGTTGCCGTGAGTGGCTTGGGAATCGCTTCGTATCATCCCGAAGGATTCAAAACCGCGCGTTTCTTTACCGGTGAGAGAATGGCAACCGGCATGTCCGTCTTCTCGGTGGGTGGAAATGCTGGAATGGCGCTGGGACCTATCCTGGCGCTCTCCTTGGTCAACTATTTCGGGTTTTCTTCGCTCCCCTGGATGGTGCTCCCGGCCCTGGCATTCACGGTTGCGATCATCATCCTCCGCAAAACGGTTGCCATTCCCAAGGCTGAGGCGTCAGCCACTTCAAAAGCCGAGCTCGAGAAACCCGAGGGCGCCCACCGCGCCCTCTTCATTATCATCTGCGTGATCATCATGAGAACCTGGACGCAGATGGGGCTCATGACTTACATCCCTTTCTACACTATCAATTTTCTCAAGGAGGACCCGGTCGTTGCGGGAAAAATAGTCAGCATGCTTCTCGTGGGCGGCGTCTTCGGGACACTGGCCGGCGCCCCGCTCGCCGACCGATGGGGCCACCGATTCTGGCTGAGATTATCCATGCTTGGGAGCGCCGTCCTGTTCCCGTTTATTTTTTACTTTCAAGGCTTCATGCTCCTGGCCACGGTGACCTTGCTCGGCATGATCCTCATCTCCACCTTTTCGGTGACCGTCGTGATGGGGCAAAATCTCCTGCCGGGAAATCTCGGCGTCGCCTCAGGCCTCATCGTTGGTTTCGCCATTGGGGCCGGCGGCATAGGGGTGACGCTCCTGGGCGTCATTGCCGACCATTTCGGCGTTCCCTTTGCCTTGAAATGCATCGGCGTCCTCCCTGTCGCCGGTTTCCTCATCAGCCTCATGCTGCAATATCCCGCCAGAGGCAACGCATGAAGCTGACGACCAAGCTCCGTCCTTGACCCTTGAAGGGTTAACATTTCCATTGACCAACAACCGCATTAAGCAATATTATCAGGATGGGTAAAATAAAGGTGATGAGGTTCACCTTAACCGCCCCGGATCAGCCAGGGGATGATAACTTCTACTCTCTCTCTCGGAGTAGAAGTTTTTTTTTGGGGTACACCTCGAAGTGGTTGAATAACAAGTAGGCTTGATTTTGACATAATCGGTCGAGGATCAATAACACTATGACTGAAACATGGTTGCTGGCAACGCTATGGTTGGGGTTGGCTCTTATTGCCACACTGGTGTCCATCTGGTTTGGGATCGCAACCGCCCTCTCCGAGATCGTGGTAGGAACGGTAGCCCAGTTGGTAATCGGGGCGCTCATTGGAGGCGCTGTTCTCGGAGCCAATGATCCGTGGATCAAATTCCTCTGAGGAACCGGTGCGATCATCCTGACTTTCCTGGCTGGAGCCGAACTTGATCCGATCGTCTTCAGGGAGAAATGGAAAGAAGCCGCGGGAATTGGCCTTGCAAGCTTTTTTGCGCCATTCCTCGGATGTACGGCTGTTGCCTACTATCTCCTGCATTGGACCCCCGAGGCAAGCTGGCTTACCGGTGTGGCCCTCTCTACTACTTCGGTCGCGGTGGTCTATGCCGTAATGCTCGAATTCGGCCTCAACACCGGCATTTACGGTAAGACCGTTCTTGCTGCGTGCTTTATCACCGACCTTGGAACCGTGCTCGCCCTGGGGCTGATCTTTGCGCCCTTCACCATGAGGACGGTCATCTTTGTGGGAGTGGGCGTAGTCGTTTTCGCTCTGCTCCCTTACCTGACCCCCCGATTCTTTAAGCGGTATGGAGGCCGGCCCTCCGAGTTGGAAGCAAAGTATCTTCTGCTCTGCCTCTTCGGGATGGGATTTCTTGCTGCGTGGGCAGACAGTGAGGCGGTTCTGCCCGCCTACCTGATCGGGATGGTCCTTGCCGGCACCGTGGGCAAAGACCACATGCTCATCCGGAGACTCAGGACCCTCACCTTCGGGCTGCTGACACCCTTCTATTTTATTCGAGCGGGCTCCTTTGTCTCGGTCCCCGCACTCATCGCAGCCCCTGCCATCTTCCTGATTCTCCTTGCGACCAAGGTGGCGACCAAGCTCGTTGCCGTCTATCCCGTGACGAGGTTCTTCAAGAGCTCGGGGAAAGAGGGGATGTATACAACACTCCTCATGTCCACGGGCCTCACCTTCGGGAGCATCTCGGCCCTCTTCGGGCTCTCTCATGGGATTATCGATACTTCCCAATACTCCTATCTTGTTGCCACGGTGGTTGCGAGCGCCGTAGTACCCACTTTGATTGCCAATGCCTTTTACCTCCCGCGTCATCTCCTTGGGGAAGCGCCGGAAGAGGAAACAGAGGTTGCCAAAGGCGCATAAACCGGCAGGGAGATCCTGCCGGCGCTGAAGAGAGTGTTTACGAAGACCGGCAGCGAAACAGAGTCCACAATGAAAGGAGAGGGGTCCGATGTTCAGTAAACTGCTTGTTGCATACGATGGTTCCAAGCAATCCGAAAAGGCCTTTAAAGTGGCGTTGGATATGGCTTCAAAGTATTCTGCGAAGATGATCGTGCTTTCCGTGGCACGACCTCCGGAGCCTCCTGTGGCGGTCGAACTGGAGGCGGTGCTTGAGAGTGCAACGGAATACTATGAGGATCATTTTAAACTCATGAGAGAACAGGTGGCATCTTTGGGCATTGACGCCACGTTTCAAATAAAGGTGGGCCATCCGGCTGAGCAGATCGTGCACATGGCCAATATAGAAAAGGTTGATGCGATCGTCACGGGCCACCGCGGGGAGAGCTTCGTGCAGCGCTGGCTACTCGGTTCCGTGGCCAGACGGGTTATAGCTTATGCCCACTGCACGGTCGTTGTGGTTCGCTAGCTCGTTTCCATTCGCAAACTCCCGCCTATCCGAATTGAAACGGTAGGGGAGGGGTTTATCCCCAATGTTGTTGAATTAACAATTCAGGAATTGAGGAATTCAGGGATTGGATTTGCCAAACCAGGACAATCTCTACCTTGCGGCGTAAGAATTCCTAAATTCCTAAATCCCTCAATCCCTTAATTCAACAGCATTGGGGTTTATCCCCTCCCGAAATGCGCCGAAATCATTGCCAATTGCGGGCGGGTATAAAGCCCGCCCCTACGGTTGTAGAATTCGAACAATGGGTTTCCGGGGCGGGGTCCTGGTTTTGGGGGCATGTGGGCAGGTGGCTTGAGGCAGGAGGGATGATTGTTGCTGCAATATAAGGTCATTGAAATATTTACTTGTGAAGAGGAACGCTGGCAAGGAAGAGCGATCTACAGCGCCATCGTTCAGCATGTGAACGACTTGAAAATAGCCGCACGCACCATCGTTACGAGAGGGATAGAAGGCTCGTATGAAAGCGGGGAGATTGCCACGGGAAGGATCGAGGTCCTCTCCTACAATATGCCCGTGCGCATTACCATCATTCTGCCGGCTACGGAATTCGACCACGTTCTGTCCAAAGTGGAGGAGATGGTTGCAGACGGCATCGTTGCCGTCCAAAACATAGACGTTATATCCCACAAGGCCCGCGGGCTTCTCATGCCAAGGCACACGAAAGTTCGCGAGATCATGACTCCTGCTCCCAAGAAGGTCGGCACGACAACGCCCTTGGACGAAGTGGCGCGCCTCCTTCTCTCTTCAGCTTTCACCGGGCTTCCCGTGGTCGATGAGGAGAACCGCCCGGTCGGAGTCATAGCGCAGGGCGACCTCATCTACAAGGCCGGTATGCCGATGCGGCTGGGCCTCCTGGCCGAATCGGGCCGAGAGAAGGTCGGCGCTGCACTTGAAGCCCTCGCCCCGAAGCAGGCGAGTGAGGTCATGACGAAGCCAGCCGTCACTATAGGCCAGGACAATATGGTTACCGAAGCCGTGGAGCTGATGCTCAGGAAACAAGTAAAGCGTCTTCCGGTAGTCGATGCAGCAGGGAAACTCGTTGGCATACTTTCCCGAGCGGACGTATTTCAGACTGTCATCAGGGAGTGCCCGGACTGGGCGGCCTTCCAGCAGCAGAAAATCCTTGTCGAGGGCTTACACTTCGTTTCGGAGATCATGCGTCGGGATGTTCACACCGTGTTTCCCGACACGCCGGTTGAGGAGGTGATCCGCGTCATTGCCTGCAACGACATCCAGCGCGTTTGCGTAGTGGACAGAGAAGGATATTTCCTGGGACTCATCTCAGATCGAGACTTGCTCATCGCCTTCTCCGACCGCCATCCCGGAATCTGGGATTACTTCGCAGGCAAAATCCCCTTCTCGGAGCAGGGCCAACGGAACAGAGAACTGAGGGAATATCTGCGGGCAAGGACGGCTGCCGACGTCATGAACACCAATATCGTGACGGTGTCGGAGGATGCGCCAATAGAGGAAGCCATCCGGCTCATGCTGGAAGGGGCGATCAAACGCCTGCCGGTACTCGACGCGGAAGGCAAGTTCAAGGGAATGATCAGCCGGGACTCTCTGCTGCGTGCGGGCTTTGCCTCCTTGTGACGTGGCAAAAAAACCTCCTCGCACTATTTCTTGGTCACAAGCTTTATTTTGCATTTGGGCTTTTGAGGATACATAAGTCGATATATGACGTTCATGGAAATGGTGATGGAGTCCACCCGAACCGCCCGATGAGGCCGATGACTCCTACTCAGGTGAATTAAGGCGCGTGGCAATAAGTAATCGTCCAAGATGGGGAGACCGACTCGGTTTCAGAAACCGAGTCGGTCTGGATGTCACGGACAAATATTTCTTGCCTGAGGCCTAACACCTGGTGGGGGACGTGAGTGGTAGATCCCAGCTACAGAGCTCCTGCCAGGGCAAGACCTGGAGGAGCTTTTTTATGGCCCGGTTTTTACTGTACCGGCTGCTGGGAGGATTTCGAGAAAGACTATGGCCGATGCCCTCCTGCGGACTCGATATCCGGAAATTCTGGGATTCCAAAGACCACGTCCAGAAGCTCATTCTTGCGCTGAACCATCCCGAACCATCCACACCCGTTCGCGCTGCCTGGCTCTTAGGAAAAACCAAAGACCCTCGGGCGGTCGATGCCCTGGTCGACCTTATCACGGAAGGCAAGGAGCGCTACATCGTCCGGGCTGCTATCAATGCCCTGACTGAAATGAACACCGCGAAGGCAAGGGAGGTTCTCGCGACTCTTCTCGACCATCGTGACCGAACCGTGAGAATTCTGGTGAAACGAATCCTGGAGGAACGTCCGGACACATCGGGCCAAACCTTCAGGACATGAGAAAGGAGACAAGTATGAACCGCAAGATCGCAACCATCAATGCCTTGGAAATCCTGGATTCCCGGGGGAATCCGACGATCCGGGTCTTTGTTTCTTTGGACAACGGGATCAAAGCTTCGGCTTCCGTTCCTTCAGGGGCCTCGACGGGTGAGCACGAAGCAGTTGAATTGCGCGACGGCGACAAGCGCCGTTACGACGGCAAGGGGATGCTCAAAGCGGTGGATAGTGTCAACGCGGTCATTGCTCCACAGCTCCTCGGAATGGACCCCACTCACCAGGCGGAAATCGACCAGTTCATGATCGATATGAGCGGCGCCTCCAATAAGGGCAAGCTGGGCGCCAATGCCATCCTGGGAGTGTCCATGGCCGTGGCGCGGGCAGCGGCCATGACCGCGGATTTGCCTCTCTATCGGTATCTTCAGGGTCCGGGTATGGTGCGCATACCGGTGCCCATGATGAACATCCTGAACGGCGGCAAGCATGCCGACAACAGCGTGGACTTTCAAGAGTTTATGGTGATGCCTTTTGGGGCTCCCTCGTTTGCGGAAGCTTTGCGATACGGGGCCGAGACCTTCCATGCGCTCAAGGGCATCCTGAAGAAGAAGGGCTATGCGACCAGTGTGGGAGATGAAGGCGGTTTCGCCCCGGATTTGAAGAGCAATGACGAAGCGTGCGAGCTTATCATCGGGGCCATTGAATCTGCGGGATATGTACCCGGCAAAGATGTAGCGATAGCCCTGGACCCCGCAGCCAGCTCTTTCTTCGAAAACGGTGTCTACCGCCTTGGCAAGTCCGGCCAGGGCGATAAGACCAGCGCGGAAATGACACAGCTTTATCAGGCCTGGATTGACAGATTTCCCATTGTCTCTATTGAAGACGGCCTCGACGAAAACGATTGGGAAGGATTCCGGGAACACACCGCTGTTCTCGGCGATAGGATTCAGGTCGTCGGCGACGATATCTACGTCACCAATACGGAATTCATTGCCCGTGGTCTGAGAGATAAAACTACCAACGCCGTTCTGATCAAGCTCAACCAAATCGGCACCGTGACCGAGACCATCGAGGCCGTCCGACTCTGCCGCAATGCAGGGTGGGGATATGTGATCTCTCATCGTTCAGGGGAAACGGAAGATACATTCCTGGCTGACTTCGCGGTGGGCATGGGGGGTGGACAGATCAAGACCGGGTCAGCCTGCCGCAGTGAGCGGATTGCCAAGTACAACCGCCTCCTGGAGATTGAAGCGGAACTTGGGCGCACGGCTGTCTTCGAGAGCCCTCTGAGGCCGCGACTCTGAATTTAGGGGTGCAGCACCGTCATGGAGCCATGGAATGCACGATGAATCGTTTATTGAACTGAGCTGGAAGCACAAAAATAGCATTGCCACGACCCTCACTTTTTTGGATGAGGCCCTGTGCGAGTTTGAGCAGTGGGCGCAGGGGCGGGAGATCAAATCGGTATTTTACGGCGAGAAAAACGAGCTGCTGCCCGATCAGCGTGAAGCAATCCTGATTCAGGTTGCGAGCATACGGGAGAGGCTCCAGGAGTTAAAAGACGGGCTAAAGCTTGAGGCAAGACCCCGAAGTGTAGCAAGCAGCATCTGGAGCCAGTGTTCGGCGCTATGGGTAAACCTGGTCGAGGTGACGAGTGAGCACCTCGAACGCTATGGAGAACCCCCTGCCGGCCTTGCGGAATACCTGGATCCAAGAGTCGCTGAGCTGATCGCCTTAACCAACGAGATCCTAAGAGTGGTTAAGAAGGGGTGATCCTTTGAATCGGATGATTGACCTGAACGAAAATCAGAAACGCTACTTTCTATTCACTTTCCAGGAGGTGGACCGATTGCTCACGGAGGTCGAACAGATCCTTCAGTCCGCGCACTCGTCCTGCTTCTTCAGCCGGTACTTATGGGACATCACCCCCGATCAGGAAAAAGCGATCATAAGGCAGATCGTCGGCTTTCGTGAACAAATCGGCCGCACGCTTCATGAACAGCAAATCCCGCCAGGGAGGCCGCTCCTCAGTGCCCGGAGGGCTTTGCTCACCGTCATCCTCTTTGCGGACCTGGCAATCGAGGACCTCTAGCCCAAGAAACTGAAGGGCTGCGGCGAAGTCTCATCGGCCAGTTCAAACGCGGCAAGAGCTCTCTTATGAATGCCATCATTGGAAGGGAACTGTTGCCAACGGGAGTTTTGCCCCTCACCTCGGCGATCACGGTCCTCAAATATGGCCCCCGAGAGAGGCTCACGATTCTCAGGGAGAAGGCTCTGTACCCCGAGGAAGTGCCCGTTTCGAGCCTTGCCGAGTTTGTAACCGAGAAGGGAAATCCGGGAAACGTGAAGAAAGTGGCAAGGGCTTCTCTGGAATTACCCTCGCAGTTTCTTCGCCGCGGCCTTGAATTCGTGGACACTCCCGGCATCGGCTCTGCCATTGAGGCCAATACGGCGACTACTTATGGCTTCTTGCCCCGGAGCGACGCCGTGATCTTTGTGACCAGCGTGGACACCCCGCTCACCCGGGCGGAAACCGATTTCCTGAAAAGCATTCAGGAATACGTGCGCAAGATTTTCTTTGCGGTCAACAAAATTGATCTCGCTGTCGATGGAGAGGGCCAGGAAATTCTCGATTTTATCTTAGAGACATTGCGGAGACAAACCGGAGCTGACGAAATCCGCATCTGCCCTGTCTCCTCGGCCATGGCCCTGGCCTCGAAACTTGATGGCAAAGGACTTCGTTCCCGTTGGTATCCTAAAACGCTGGTGGACCGAATCAGGGCAATAACTTATTACAAAAAACGGATTCAATTCGTTCATAGCGATGGTTTCGGAGTCATCGAACACTACTTGCCACAGCCAGAGACAGTTTTTTTGTTGACCCTCCTTACACTGCAGGGGGGACTAAAACCGGTCGACGACTCTACGTCCATAACGAGATAAATCATGAATACCTGTTTAAACTCCTATCTCAGGCTAGAGGCCATTTCCTTATGACCTACGCAGATACCGAAGAGGTCGTGGACCTTGCTCAGCGTCATCAATTCCGCATTGACCGTATAGCTATGAAAAACACCCATCACACAGTCAAGAACGAACTGCTCATTACTCGATCTCCATGACAGTCTTCTGGCGTTTTCTGGCTGTCTGAGCAAGGGTTCTTCCGGCCGGTTGTGGACGAAGTGGTCGAGGAATACCTGAGATGCGGTGACTTGCACGAAGGATTCGCCAGGGTGCGCTGCACCAACCCCGCCTGCAAGCATGAGTTTCTTTTGGCCTTTTCCGGCAAGGGCAGGTGGTTCTGCCCCAGTTGCCATTCCAAGAAAACCATTCAATTCGGGGAAGACGTCCCCAACAACATCCTCTATCCAGTCCCACATCGACAGTTCGTCTTCAGCATCCCGATCATGCTGCGGATCAATTTCAAGTACGACCGAAAGCTCCTGACGCAGCTATGCCATTGCGCCAAGGAGAGCCTTGAGGTGTTCTTGCGCACCGTGCTGGGCCTCGATGACGGGGTCCTGGGGATGATCATGGTGATCCACACCTTCGGGGATTACGCCAGGTTTCATCCCCATCTTCACGCTATCGTCGCAGACGGGCTCTTTCGACCTAACGGGACCTTCTATTGCCTCCCCAAGACAGAGCTTAAAGAACTGGAAGAGATCTTCCGCCGTGAGACCTTCCTTCCAGGCATTGGTGGGCATGATAAAGCTTTGCCCAGCCTCATGGGTAAAGCCCAAGTGTCATGAATGAAGATGTGACCGCAATTTCTTTCTAAAGACATCACTCAGAAGATTGTGCAATGCAAAAGGAGTGCACAGCAGCCTGGTCATTGCGCTGCTGGATGAGCTCGAAAATCTCGGCATGCTCAGCCAACACCTTCAACGCCTCCCACACTTCCGCCGAGATGATTACCCTCTTGCCATCCTCTATGTATTCCACGCTAATCATGGACTCGTTCCTCCCGAAAAAAAGCGAGTTAGCAGTGCCGCCCCGCAAGGTGCTCACCGAAAAACTGCGCCGAGGGGCAGCATCGTCCAAATGCTGTTATGCCGCGTCCTTGAGTGTTTTGTAGCGCTGAATCAGCACCTCGGCTGAAATGCCTAAACCACGATGAAGGTTTCGAATCATCTCCATAGTGAGTGGGCGTTTTCGACTGAGAACTTCGGAAACACGTGCACGACTTCCAATAAAGGGTCTCAAATCACAGCGAGAGAGACCCCGGCTTTCCATATGATACAGAATGGCTTCAATAGGATCTGGCAGGGGAATCGCGTAATGCTTTTCCTCATAGGCTTCCGTGAGGGTTGTCAGAACCTCGAGACGATCCGCTTCCGTGGTACCGGGTTTCGCATCAAAGAGCCGCTCAATTTCTTTGAGTGCGGCCTCGTAATCGGCTTCTGTCCTTATTGGTTTGATCTTCATGTCAGTGCCCTCCTAAACTTTCGCCGCATCTATTCTGTCGTACTCTTGGTGCGTGCCGATGAACCTGATAAACACAATACTGTGCTCATAGCGTATGGCGATCACTAGTCTATAGCTGTTGCCCTTAAGGTTAAAAACCACCCTGTCGTTTCCTATGAAACTGGCATTTCGATAGATTGCCTTGAAGTCCATAGGGCTCTTCCATATCGCATGGCTGGCATCGTCATACCATGCCTGCAGCGGCTGCCGCACATCAGGATGCCGCTCCCAAAATTCCTTGAGTCTCTTTCGGGATATGATTCTCATCGGTAGCAATGTATCCTGATCCCAAATAGGGAGCAAGCAAAATGTGCTGTCCCTACCTCCTCATTTCCCCGCGTTGCCCCACCTCCCCTTCCCACGCCTCCGCGTCACCACGCCGGCTATCCTTTCAGGACGACATAGTGCTTACCCTTTTCATTTTGAACCAGAAGCAGGAGCGAGTTCTTGTCGCCGGCTTTGGCGATCATTTCTATGAGCTCTTCTACCCATTTCACCAGTTCCCGATTCACCTCCAGGATGATATCCCCTTGCTGGATCGCTGACTGATCGGCGGGGCTTCCCGACTGTACGCCAACCACCAGCGCTCCTTGTTCCGCCTTGAGCCCGAGTTGTTTGGCGAGCTGTGCATTGAGGTCCTGGAGGTGCAGACCCCACTTGCCCTGGGCCGGTTGGCGGGGCTCATCCGATGCGGTTTCATCAGACTCCATGGCGCCGATTTTGACGAGCATCTGCTGTTCTTTGCCGTCCCTCAGCACCGTGACTGGCGCATCTTTGTCAGCAGGCGTAGCAGCAACCATCGCCGGGAGCTCATGGCTGTCCTGAACCGCCTTGCCGTCAAAGGCAACGATCACATCGCCGCGTTTGATCCCGGCCTTTTCTGCCAGCCCTCCCGAGATGACATCGGCAACCAGGACGCCCGTGGCGTCTTCCAGTTTCAAGACCGCCGCAACTTCCGGGGTAATCGTCTGAATGTTCACGCCCAGATAGCCGCGCGTCACGCTGCCCTTTTCCACCAATTGCGGAATCAGCGGCTTGGTGGAGTTAATGGGTATGGCAAAACCGATTCCCTGCCCCCCCGAAATGATCGCCGTATTGATCCCGACCACTTCGCCTTTCCCATTGAAAAGCGGACCGCCCGAATTGCCGGGATTGATCGAGGCGTCAGTCTGGATGAAGTCGTCATAAGGACCCGCTCCGATGACCCGGCCTTTGGGGCTGACGATTCCCGAAGTAACGGTGCTGCTCAGCCCAAAGGGATTGCCGACGGCGAGCACGTTGAAGGTTGATGGTTGTAGGGTTCGGCACTGCTGTTGCGACATGGGCGGCCACCGCAGGGTTCCTCCAGTATAATCCCGAGAATCTCAGGAGCCTAACGAGAAAGAATGACGCCGCAACCATAGACAGTGTCTTCACGCCAAACTTATGGTGTTTCAGATCGAATCCTAATTTCCTTTGCATGTTAGTTCCTCCTTCCTTGCTATCCAGTTCAGAGCGGCATCGACCTCATGGCGGAGGCTGTAGGAGAGGAGCCCATAAGCCGAGCCTCCCAACAGCAGCAGGGTAACCGTCAGCAGGCTGGTGTACCAGAAGTTGAGGCGCGCCCGGATTGGTCCAAGGGCTCGATTGCTGGGAACGTCTCACGGATATCCCCGAACTCCTGTTCTGCAGGTGTATACTCTGGCACGCTCATAGTGTTCCTGCAAAGAGTACTTCGAAGATCACCACACCGTCTTCACTCCGGAGATCTTGATTTTCGCTTCATGAGTAATCAGCGCAAGATCGAGGCACAGGGCGGTTGTCGCAATGATGCGGTCAGGCATATCAGGAACCTGGGTTCGTGAGATTCTTGAAATCAGGTTCGCCACTCCAGGTGTCAGATCAGCCAGGAGTATTCCGCTAGACCCAGTCATCAGTTCGGCGTCCAGTTGGACTTTCATGTCGGGGGAAATCCGCCCTTTCTCCTGCAAGGTGATAATCTTGACCAGGCATATTGTGGGGGTACATGGATGTTGCATTCTCCTTGATCACACGCCTCGAAGCACTTTCTGGCCTGAGCTCCCAGCCGGGGACTGTCTTCCAGATACCAGATCAGCCCATGGGTGTCTGTCACATAGTCTGGCATCAGATGTCCTCACGAGGAAAATCAGTCCACATTTCCCGACGTACATCGGCAATATCCTGGTCGGTTAGATCAAGACCATGCCACAGTCCCAGCAAAGACTTGCGAGGATCGCTTCCTCGGGTTCTCAAGCCCAGTTCGATCTGAGGGAAATTCGCTCAATCAGGCGGAGCTTGTCTCGAGGAGAAAGCTGTCCCGCCAATTTTAGGACCTTTTCCAGGGGTACGGCATTTTCCATACTTCACCTCATGCAACAAGCCCTTGCTCACGGAGGAACCGTTGCCATGACTCCGGACAACGGCAGAATTCAACGTTCAGCGAAGGTATGATAGAAACATTTCATATTCTAGCCTAATAATCTCGCAGCATCAAACGTCAAATCCGATCAAAAATATTGACTCCTTCCATGTATTTTGTGGTAGGGAAAATCGAGGCGTATTCTTTGCGAATACGTGCATTTTGGTGGCCACGGCTGGTGAAATAACATTGCGATTTATATCATCGTTGAAACATGAACGACTTCAGTGATCACAAGCTTTTCCTACCGCCTGGCTTCTGCCGATGCCGTAGAGAGTTTTGGCTGTTTTTGCGTGCATTTACCGGCTTCCGTGGATAACCCTGGAATCGATGTCAAGGGGCGATGGGCCACCGATAATCAACTTTGGGAAATCGTCATGGGCGGGGTTGATAAGGAAATTGTGCTCGTGGGTGATAATTGTGCTGGGGACGCGAAGCATGACTGAGAGAACATTTTTGACCCACCGATCACCAATGGACTGGACCTGCGGCAAAACAGGGGACTTCCGCCAATTTCGGGGCAAGATACTGCGGTCCAGCTCTTGAACCAATTCCTCAGGGAAATCTAAGGTGAAAACCACATAACCGGCCAGGGAACCACTCTTCTGGAGATGCACCAACACTTCCAGAGTGGCGAGGGAAAGGGTTTCTGAAGCGAAAGCAACGCGCGTCCCCGGCGACGACCAGCGACTGCCGAACAGCCGCGCTCCTTCACCGGTGAAGGCGCTTGCCGCATGTTTTGCTTTGATAATGCGCCAGGCTCTCGGCATCAGGATGGGATTCCATGCTCCAGCCGTCCGATAAGCGCTTCCACCTCTCGCGCCCCGATCTCCGTCGCCGCGTATTCGATGGGGGTTGATCCGCTGAGAGCTGGCTGTGAAGCAATAAGCCATCCACGCGCTAATTGCGCATCGCCTTCAAACAATTCGACAGCTCGTGCGAAAATTCGAGCCGCCCGCAGCAAGCGATCCGATTCGTCCGGATGAAGGATACCTTCCTCTTTGCGCCTGCTGAGCGTGCGGAGGGTAATTTGCACAAGGCCGAGGGCGTCTTCCTTACGTAGATCGGTATTGAGGACAAAATTCTCCCACGAACTGTACGGTAAACCTTCCTTGATCCGCTTCAGCAACATGGAAGTCTCCCTGATCTTAAGGCCAAGCAACGCGGCATAGTAGTGATCGGAAGGTTTGATGGCTGCGCGGGGCGTCACGAGGCCTTGAGGAGCTCGCTTGCGCGCCGGGCGCATGCTCGGTTTGCTGCTCTTTGGCATGAAAACCTTCTCCTCTCAATATCTTCAACCGTCCATGTAATTTGCCATCTGGCATAATGATACTTGCCAGATGGCAGGATGTCAAGGAACGATGGGTGGCATCTGGCGCCAATTTGCGGGGGAAGATCCGTCTGGGGCAAGCAAGAGTGTTTCAAGCTTTGCGGGCGCCTGGCAATAAATAATCGTCCAAGAGTGGGAGACCGACGCGGTTGCCAGAACCGCGTCGGTCTGGATGTTACGGACGAATATTTTTCGCCTGCGACCGCGGCTATAGAAAGGCAACTCCCACTCTCTCACGATTCCGCACTGAAGTAGCCCTTTGGCACCACAACGATACCTCGTGGGGTGACCTCAAAGTGTTTACGGTCTTCCTGTGGATCGATGCCAATCTGGGTGTACGCGGGAATGACGTTGTGCTTGTCGATAATCGCTTTTTTGATCCTGCAGTGACGCCCCACCTCAACATTGTCCATGATGACCGATTCATCCACCTCGGCCCAACTACGGACCATCACGTTGTAGGACAACACCGAGCTGCGCACCGTCCCACCGCTGATGATGCAACCCGAGGAGACGATTGAATCGACCGCCAGCCCGATGCGAGGCGGTTCCAGACCCGGTTGATTGAAGACGAATTTGGCCGGGGGATATTGGCGCTGGAACGTCCGAATGGGCCAGAGGCTGCCGTACAGATTGAAGAAAGGCTCAATACCGGTGAGGTCCATATTCGCATTCCAGTACGCGTCCAACGTGCCAACATCGCGCCAGTATTGCGAATCCCTGGTGCCGTCAACCAACTGCGAGCGCCGTGAGCCTTCCGGATCCACGACATGAATGTAGTCCCGGATACGATTCAATCGCCTGAAAGGATAAGCAATAACCTTGAAATCCTTGATTAAATGGGGAATAATATCCGTTCCAAAATCATCGTGGTCGGTCTTCTTGAGGAGACTTAGAAGCAGTTCTGTACGGAAAAGATAGATGCCCATCGAGGCCAGCGAGCGTTCCGGATCATCGGGAATCGCCTTTGGCTCGCGCGGTTTTTCTTCCCAGGCCACAATGCGAAAATCATTGTCTACCTCGGCAATGCCAAATTCCGATGCTTGGCTTCGATCCACCTCCAGCAAAGCAACGCTGACATCGGCATCATGCTTCTCGTGGTAGTCGCGAAACGCCATGTAATCCATTTTGTAAACGTGGTCCCCGCCGAGGATCAACGCATATCGGGGCTGTTCCCGCTCAAGCAAATAAAGATTCTGACGCACACAGTCCGCCGTTCCCCGATACCATTCCTTGCCCATCCTTTGCTGCGGGGCAGCAATCCGCAAGTAGTGGCCCAAATCAGCGGAAAAAATATTCCAGCCCTCTTCCAGGTGGTCGACCATGGACTGGGACTTATATTGCGGAAAGATCAAGATCTTGTAGAGCTGAGAATTGACGCAATTGCTCAAAGGGATATCGATGAGTCGGTAGATGCCTCCAAAAGGCACCGCCGGTTTTGACCGATCTTGAGTCAACGGCATCAGTCGCTTGCCTTCACCACCCGCCATGATAATGGTCAATACGTCTTTCATCTTCTACTCGTTTGCTGGATATTCGTTGGAAAGTAAAGGGACTGAATGAAGACTAATGCAAATATTTCCGTGCATCCGACGGCGGTTCATTGTCTCGATAAACCACATTGCCTTCTTTATTTACGAGCACAAACAGGGGTATACCCTTAACCCCATAGGCCTTGGAGACTTTGCCGTCGCCATCATAGAGTATCGGCCACGACACGGGATGTCCTTCCTGATAACGTTTCAGCCGTTCTAAGGAATCGGTCCCACCGACATTAATGGCAAGAATTTCCATTTCACCCGGGCCCGTCTTTTCCCGCAGCTTGGCAATGTCAGATTTAACAGTGATGCAATACGGGCACCACGTAGCCCAAAAATAGATCAACACCGGCCGCTCCCCCCTGAATTTGCTCAAGCGGACCACCGAGCCATTTAAATCGGGCAGCTCAAAGTCAACGGCAGGTGTTTTGGCTGCTTCGGACCCAAAAAGCGATGCCACAACTATGGGGCCACGAGATTCAGAGGCGCTTGCCACTTGGTTCAAAAACAACGGAAAGCTGACCATCATCACCATGAACCAGGTGAACAGTCGTCCAAAATCCATTCTGAGACTCATAACCAGAGTTCTCCTGTTTTAATGAAGAAATATTCCGCAGCCAAAATCATAAGCAGTCCGAAGGACTTCTGGATGCGCCTCATCCAGATTCCGGAACGCGGAAGTGAGGTCAACAGGCCGGTAAAGGTTCCCAGCAGAATCACGAGACTACCGATGCCATATGAAAAGGCAAAGAGCATCCCTATTCCCCACATAATATCCTGCTGTGTCGCCACAATGGTCAGGAGCACTCCCAGGACTGGCGTGGTGCAGGTACTGACCACCAATGCGGAAACTCCTCCTAGAAGCACGCTGGAGAGGATATCATGCCCTCGAATATTTCGCACTTGAATCCGATTCAGAAATGCAGGCGGTGTGAGGGGAATGACTTCCAACATCGCCAGTCCAAAGACCAAGCATATATTCCCAACGAACAAGTAGGTCCAGCTATTACTCGTCAGTGCCCCGAAGAGTCCCCCCGTCAGCGCGGCAAAAGCGCCGAGAGCTGAATACACAATAGCCAGCCCCAGCACATAAAAGGACGAGAGGACAAAACCCTTCCACCTGCTGCCATGGGCTTTGGCGCCCACAAACGCCACGGTAATCGGCATCATCGGATAGGTGCAGGGGGTGAAGCTTGCCAATACTCCTCCTGCATAGGCCAGGAGCAGCGCCAGCGAATGGTGATCCCGTGCAATCCCTTCAAATTCAGTTACCCACTCCAAATCTTTCCCTCTGATTCCGCTCCGTTCATGCCGATCCGAGTTGCTCCAGGAGCCTCAAACTTCGAAGATCTTTCTTAATATGCTCGCGAACCCAATCCAACAAAGCATTCAGAAGTGGAACGGTGCGATACTGCGAGAAATGGAGACGCCAGATATTGGTCAAAGAAAAACGCCTGGACTGATGAATAAGAACCAGACTACCCAAATCCAACAGGAAATGATCCCCATTCGCCTGACGATGTTCCGTGCAAACCAATACTCCCTGGCTTATTCGCCACCACCAATTGGTCGCCGACTTCAGGGGGCGGTGGCAAACCTCACACCTTTCCAGTGAAGGAAGATAACCCATGATATGGAGAAAGCGAAGCAGGAACAGCAACACAACATTGACCGCATCCCTGGCCTTCTCCAGATGGTCCAAAGTTTGACCCAAAAGGGAAAAAAGCTCCGGCTGCGGTTCTCCTTCAGGAACCATTTCCAGCATGATTTCTGAAACCAACGCTGCCTGCCCCCACCGTTTCACGTCAACACGCAGGTCCAGATGGGGCTCCACCAAGCTGCAGGCGTCTATCCACACCAGCCCCTTACGGGCCCGATAAGTGAGCCTGACAAGACTGCAAGGTTCAAAGGTATGGACAAACCGTTTCTTGCTCCGCCTGGCTCCCTTGGCAATTCCTTTGAGCATTCCAGCGGTCTCGCTATAAAAGGCGATAATGCGGTCAGACTCCCCATAGTCCCTACAGTTTAAAATGATCGCTTCGGTCTCATGAACATCCATGCCTCCGTCTTCTCTTATTCCTTTACATAACGCTGATCAGGGAGGCTAAAGCGGATCACGCCGCCTTGCTTGGCGGGGACCTCAACGGGGCGACCATCCCACTTCATCTGAACGCCACCAGCGTTTCCAACGATGATCTTCATGGTCTTTTCAGCCTCCCATTGGCGATTGTCCCCAGGCTCCAGCATGGCGCTCTGGGTGGTCTTATCATCCATCGTGACTTGAATCCAGGTCTTCTGAGTCGCTTCCACACGAAACTGACGTTTTCCAACCGTCTCAGTGGCGGGGACGGGTTCATCTGTTGGTTCCCGCTTGACCTCCGCCGAACTGGTCCCCACCGCAGGGGGCTTGGGTGCAGGACCTTCCTGGACTTTGGGAGTCACCACCGCCACTTGTGTCTTTTCCGATTTGTGGTTGCTATCTCCCGATGAGGAACGCGCGCCTTTGTCTTCTAACGCAGGAGCCGGCCTCTTGGACTCCAACCCGGGACCTTGCCCGGCCTTATCGGAAAGATCAGAAGGCAGATCCTGCTGGGGATAGCCGGACGTTCTCAGGGATTGAGAGTTCCCGGAATATTCCTTGAACTTCCAGAACCACACTCCGCCGTAAATAACCCCCAAGAGCGTAATGCCAAGAAGCAATACTGCGAATATCCCAATCCGGCTTCGCTTTCTGAGCGCCTTTGACCACCTTCCGAAGCGCCGAATACCTTCATCCTGCTGATCAAAAGCGAGGATTTCCGAAGCATACTTGTCCAGTAAGGGCTGCGAATCAATTCCCAGAGATCCACAATAGGAGCGCACAAAGCTGCGAATCAAGAGGCCGGTTCCAATCCGCTCGAAGTTCCCTTCTTCCAGGGCCTCGAGCATGCTGACACTGACGCGCACCCTTTCCGACATCTTGGGCAATGGCACGCCCTGCTTCAACCTCTCAGACTTCAAATATTCTGCGAGTTCCTTCATTTCGGCACTCAGAACCCCTAATTTAAAGCGAAATCTGAATAAAGGAGCGAGACTCAAGGTCTCGGACCCAGTCCAGGAACTTCCTGTTCATTTCTACTTGAAGGAGCTGCTTCCGAGCTTTTTCGCGTGCGTTGTCATCAACAGCGGTCTGTTTTTCTTTCCGCACATCCACAACCTTGAGGATGAAGTATCCGGTGGGTGTCTTAATCAAATCCGTCATCTCGTTCGGCTTCAGCCCACGGGTCGCTGCTTCGATCGAAGGCGCGAGCTCATCTGTCGGGATATAGCCCAGATCCCCACCCTCCTGCGCTGCCGGCCCTTTGGAGTATTCCTTGGCCAGCTTGGAAAAATCCTCTCCCCCCTTTAAACGATTCATGATGTCCCGGGCCAGCTTGTCAACTTCTTCCGTTTTCTGTCCTCCAGATCCTTCCGGATAAGGAAGAAACAGTATCGTCAGGTGGCGGCTCTCACCAAAAGCAGACCCCTCGCTCTTGAGATAAGCATCAACCTGCTCTGTGGTAATGATGGTCTTGCTTTTGAGCACCCGGTCGATCAGCCGCGAACGCTCCAATTCCTTCTTGATTGCCTGGCGAAATTGATCTCGAGTCTGCCCCTGCTGTTGAATGACATAGTCAAATTGAGCGTCCGTAAAGTGGTTTTCCTGTTTGATCGCGTCCACCGCCTCATCCACCTCACGCGGTGCTACCACAATTTTCAGACGCCGAATTTCCTGTTCTGCCAGGCGGTCTCGAATCATCTGCTGCAGCATTTCACGCTCAACCTGAGCTCGCCGAGAGGGATCTTCCATCTTCAGGTCCGGCGATGTCTTGGCGAGCTGGCGGATTTGTTCCTGGACCTCACTATAGAGAATGATATCGCCGTTGACGACAGCCACAATTCGGTCAAGGGTTTCCGCTCGAACAGCACCAAACCATACCGCCAGGCACACGAGTATGAAACAAAGTCTAATGATCGACCGCATGCACTTCCTCGCCCCCGTTATCTCTCCAATAAAACCATAATCTCAACTTCGGAAATGGGCATCAATTACCGCGCTCCGACGGATGGCTCCGAACTTTCGCTTGGACTGATAATCCGGCAAAACT
>JADGQM010000218.1 GCA_017881795.1 Syntrophobacteraceae bacterium | reverse complement strand
CTGCACCATTTCGTAAGTGGCCTGCTGGAGCTCAGGCAGGCCGAGGCTGCCCCGGTCTTCCACCATCATCTGGAAACCTCCCGTCTGACCCAGCCCCCGGATGGGCGGAGGAATCAACACGAAAGCCTGGGCCTCCTGGAGTTGGGCGAGCTCGCGATTGATGCTGGAGATGATCTTGTCCTGGTCCAGCGCGGTGCCGCGTATCTTCCAGTCCTTAAACACGACGAAGGTCGATGAAATGGTAGAGACGTTGGCCCCGTCAAGGAGCGAATAGCCCCCTATGGTGACCCAACTGTTCACTCCCGGTGTCTTGCGGAGGATGGCGTCGATTTGGCCCGATACGGCCTGTGAACGCGGCAGGGATGCGCCCTCGGGCAAACGCGCCAGCAAAACGCCATAGCCCTGGTCCTCGGTGGGAAGGAAGCCCGTCGGCTGACGCAGGAACGCTACGAATGATACACCGATGATGACAGCAAAGACGATGAGCATCATCAGCGGTCGCTTGACCATCCCGGTAACGACTCGCATGTAAGCATCGGTTATGCCCTGAAAGCCCCGGTTGAATCCGCGATAAAACCAATTCAGACGCTTCTCCTTGCGGGGCCTCAACCACAAGGCGCACTGGACCGGCTTCAAAGTGAGGGCATTGATAGCACTGATAACGGCGATAGAGGCAATGACGAGCGCGAATTGGCGGAAGATCTGCCCGGTAACGCCGGGCAGGAAGGCTGCCGGCAGGAACACCGAAACCAGAGCCAAAGTGATGCCCATCACGGGGCCGGTCAACTCCTGCATGGCTTTGATCGTGGCCTCCTTGGGCGGCACCCCCCGCTCGACATAGTAGGAGCTGTTTTCCACAATGACGATGGCATCATCCACCACGATGCCGATGGCCAGAATCAGGGCAAACAGGGTCATCAGGTTAACCGTGAACCCGAGAGCGGCCATGGCGATGAAAGCGCCGATGATGGTGACCGGGACCGTTGTCGCCGGGACGAGCGTCGCCCTCCAGCTCTGCAAGAAAACCAGGATCACGATGAGCACCAAGATGCCGGCGATGAACAGGGTCTGATAGACACCGGCGATGGCTTCCCTGACAAACGTCGTGGTGTCGAACCGGATGGCGTATTGTAGCCCCTCGGGAAACTCTTTGCTCATCTCGGCCATGGCCTTATAGACATCGTTGGCCACCGCGATGGCGTTGGCCTCGGGCAAAGCGAAAATCACGATCTGGGCGGATGGGTGACCGGTAAGATTGGCGTAATTGCTGAAATACTGCTGGCTCAAATCCACCCGGGCGATATCCCGCAGACGTACGATCTGTGCAGCCTCGCCTGGAGCGGTCTTGATAATGATCTTTTCGAATTGGCTCACATCGGACAGGCGTCCGAGAGCGTTGATGGTGAACTGGAACGGTTGATTTTCAGGAACCGGCGGAGCGCCGAGCTGGCCTGACACCACCTGAAGGTTCTGACCCCTGATTGCGGTCAGGACATCCAGGGTGGTGAGCCCGAAGGTCTCAAGCTTGTTGGGGTCCAGCCAGACCCTCATGCTATAAGGGCCGGCGCCGAATACTCTCACCTGCCCGACCCCCGGCAGCCGGGCCAGCGGATACTGCAGATTGATCACGCCGTAGTTGGAGAGGAACGGTGCTTCAAAGCGGTCGTCGTCGGAATATAGGCTGACCACCAGCAAGATGTTGGGGGAGACCTTGCGGATGGTGACTCCCTGCTGCTGAACACCGCCCGGAAGCTGGGCCGTAGCGCCGCTTACCAGGTTTTGGACGAGGGCCAGAGACGCATTGAGGTCGGTCCCGACATTGAAGGTGATGGTCAGGCCATAAGAGCCGTCGCTGCTGCTGGTGGAGGACATGTAGATCGAGTTCTCGACGCCATTTACAGCCTGTTCGATGGGAACCCCGATGGTGGCCGCAACGACGTCGGCGCTCGCGCCCGGGTAACGTGTGGTCACCTGAATGGTCGGCGGCACGATCTGAGGGTATTGGGCTACCGGCAGGCGATAGAGGCACACCAGACCGATGATGATCGTGACAATAGCGATGACGTTCGCGAAAATGGGTCGCTCGACAAAGAATTGGGAGATCATCGGCCTACCTTTGATCAGTGTTTGGGGACGAGTCCGCGCCCGTTTGCGGCGGTGTGGGCGCTTCCTGCAAGGGGGTTACCGGGCGGCCGGGGATGGCTTTCAGAAGACCCTTGATAATCACCCGCTCGTTCCCCGTGAGGCCATCCTCGATGACAACCAGGCTGTCCTGGGGAGCTCCCGTCTTTACATCGCGGTGCTCGACCACGTTCTTCTCGTTCACCACCAGCACGTTGGGTCCCAATTGATCGTAGGCAACCGCGACCCGAGGCACGAGGAGGACCGATTTCCCGTTCCCGACCAGCACCTTCACCCTGGCAAACTGCCCCGGCAGCATTTTGCTGCCGACATTCGGGAACACCCCGCGCACCAAGAGGGTCCCCGTGCCGGCATTGACACTGTTGGCGGCAAAATCCAGGTATCCTTCGTGTGGGTATCCGTCTTCATTAGCAAGGCCCATGTAAACGGGATATTTGGCACCATTTCCCGATCCCGAGTTTTCGTCGAGTCTTTTAAGGCGCGGGGAAAGCTCCGTTTCACTGACGTTGAAATAGACATAAAGCGGGTCCATCTGGGTGATCTCGGCCAGGACGGTGCTCTGACCCGAGCCTACCAGGTTGCCCGGGTCTACAAGATGCCGGTCGATCCGGCCGCTTAAGGGAGCGGTGACCCAGGTGTAGCCGAAGTCAAGCTTGGCCAGGTCTCGCTGTGCCTCTGCGGTCAGGATGGCCGCTTGCGCGGAATCTCGCTCATAGCGCCAGTTATCCACATCGGTCTGAGAGGCGGCCCTCTGGCTAAGAAGATTAGTGTTGCGCGCCAGTTCGATCTCCGCGTGTCCAAGGCGGGCTTTTTGCGCTAAAACGTTGCCTTCCGCCTGCTGGAGTTTAGCCACATAAGTGTTTTGCTGAATCAGGAATAACAACTGGTCTTTTTTCACCATCTCCCCATCCTGGAAGAGGATCTTCTCCAGGTAACCCTCAACCCGGGCCCGAAGCTGGACGGTCTTGACGGCCTGGGTGTTCCCGGTAAGTTCCAGGAAATCGGTCACATTCTGGCGCACGGGCAGGCTCACCGTGACTTGGGGAGGGGGCGGCGGCGTAAAGGTGGGCTTGCTTTCACATGCGCCGAGGAGCAAAAGGACCGCGCAAAGGAATCCGCAGGTTACCGCGCCCCGGAGCAAGCACAATCGTCTGCCTCTTACACAACTCATGAAAAAGAACTCCCGTGTTTGCCTCGACATGGGTCCCGTACAGCGCGCGGGCCAATCATACCTGTTTTGCCTCAGCAGCTTCACTCTCTGACTCACCGCAGAAGACGCAGACCCTTTTCTCCGCGCTCTGAAAAAAGTAGGGTGGGCAGGCTGCCCACCAGAACTTTCGTAGCAGAGGACGCAGACGCTTTTCTCCGCGCTCTCAGCGCCTCCCTGGTAAAGTTAAAAACGCAGGCTGTCAACCTAAATCGACATCATACGCGGCGAGGACAATCGCCCCCACACGATAATCATTTCATTCTCGATGCACCAGAGCCACCCAGCAATCCCAGGCTTCCTACTCTTTTTTCAAGATGCGGCATCTTCGGGTCTGACCCTTCCGTACTTGGGAATCCTACTACACGCACCTTGCAGCCTCTGCAAGAATGATATTGCGCTGCGCGTGAAGACAATATTGCTATGTCGTTTCCGATTGAGTATCCTGAATCTCTGCATCAATCGAACAGAAACTCTTTCAGGAGGAGGCAATGACAGAACATCCTGGGGAAAAACACCATGAATGCTGTCGGGGGATCACCCGCCGAGGGTTTCTCACGTCTATGGGCGTCGGTGCTGTGGCGGTAGGGGCTTCGGGGAAGCTCCTTGCCGCATCGCCATACGCGGCGCCGGTGGTGGGCGGCAATGAGATGACGAGAATGAATTTCCTCGTCAACGGCTGTTCGCACGCCCTTCTTGTGGAACCCCGCTGGACTCTTCTTTACGTCCTTCGCGAGCAGATCGGCCTTACTGGCGCCAAACCCGGATGCGAGCGCGGGGAGTGCGGGGCCTGCACGGTGCTCATCAATAATGTGACCCGCTATGCCTGTTTGACTCTCGCCCTGGAGTGTGAAGGAGCCGAGATTGTCACCGTGGAAGGTCTCATCAAAGGTGAAGACCTGGGACCGGTGCAGCAGGCTTTCCTCGAAGAGGATGCCTTCCAGTGCGGTTACTGCACCTCGGGGCAGGTCATGGCGGTCGAGGGATTGCTGCGAACGAAGCCCAAGCCGACGTTGGACGAAATCCGCAGGGGTGTCAGCGGAAACCTTTGCCGCTGTGGGGCGTATCCTCACATCTTCAGTGCCGCTCAACGCGCCGCGGAGCTAAGTGCCATTCGGGCTGGTGTTAAACCATGACGCGCCGAGGAAAAACCGGAGGGCGGTCTTTTCAGACCGCCTGCCACGAAGGAATGCATTCTAATCCCGACACCCTTCTTTCTGTTCTTCGTGGAAAATTGGCAATTCCTATTCGTTAGACCAAGTCCGGCAAGGAGGTCAGTGGTGAAAGAAGACTCTAAGCAGGAAAAGAATTTCGAAGCGTTTCCAGTTCCGGACCCCCCTCGCCCCGGCGAAGCGCCCAAACCGTGGGGCAAGACAAGGTTCGTCGGGAAACCGTTGCCAAGAGTAGATGCGTTTGAACGGGTGAGCGGCGGCGCCATCTATCCCTCCGACGTACGGCTCCCCAATATGCTCTACGGAGCCATTCTGCGCTGTCCTCACCCCAATGCGCAAGTCAAGCGACTCGATACCGCCGGAGTCGAATCGATGCCTGGCGTCCGCGCGGTGATCAGCGCGGCCACTCCGGGAGCCGACCTCACCTGGCTATACCGGCAAGCAAGGCCTCTCAAAGAGGTCTCGAGCAAACTCTTCGACCCTCATTGCCGGTTTGAGGGAGACGCCGTCGCCGCCGTCGCCGCGGAAACCCCCTGGCAGGCGTGGGACGCGCTGCAATCCATTGTTGTCGACTACGAAGTGCTGCCCTTTGTGGCCGATGAGCGGAAGGCCTTGGAGCCCGGAGCACCGTCGGTCCAGCCCGAGGGCAATCTGGTTCAAACCGAAAGGTATGAACGGGGAGACGTGCAAAAAGGATTTGCCGCGGCCGACGTCATCCTGGAGGAAACCTACCGGACCGCCTGTGAGATTCACACGCCGATGGAGCGTCACGGGTGCGTCGCCCATTGGGAAGGAGATCGGCTCACGCTCTGGGAGTCCACGCAGGGAGTCTTTGCCGTCCAGTCGGGCGTTGCCAAAGTTCTGGGCCTTCCGCTCGCTAAAGTCCGGGTCATCGGCCATTACATGGGCGGCGGCTTTGGGAGCAAGCTGCAGGCCGGGAAATACACGGTCATCGCCGCGCTCCTCGCCAAGCGGGCGGGACGTCCGGTAAAACTGATCCTGTCGCGCGAGGAAACCTATCTCGTTGTCGGCAACCGACCACCCTGCAACATGCGGCTCAAGGCCGGGGTGAAAAAGGACGGGACCTTGACGGCGCTCGATTTTGGGCTCATCGCAACCGGCGGCGCGTATCCGGCAGGCGGAGCCTCGCTGGTCGACTGGCAGGTTCGCGACCTCTACCGGTGTCCGAATGTTCGCACGGAAGCCACTGACGTTTATGTGAATGCAGGCCCCGCACGCCCCTTCCGGGCGCCGGGACACCCTCCGGGCTCCTGGGCCCTGGAACAAATGATGGATGCCCTGGCTGGGGCCCTGAAGATGGACCCGGTGGAACTTCGCTTGAAAAACATCACGACTGTCAGTCAGGCGCGGGAAGGCCAACCCCCTTACGCCACCACCGGGTTGAAGCAATGCCTGGAAGAGGGCGCCAAAGCCTTCGGCTGGAAAGAAGCCTGGGGAAAGGCGGGCAAGGACCTGGAAAAGGGTGACTTGCGCCGAGGCGTCGGTATGGCGAGCGGCCTCTGGTTTGCCGGCGGGGCAAATCCGCCGGCGACGGTCATCATCAGGATGTTTGCCGACGGCAGCATCAATCTCAACATGGGTGCCAGCGACCTCGGCACCGGCACGAAAACGGTTATGGCCACCGTTGCCGCAGAGGAGCTTGGGGTGTGGCCCGAAGCCATTCAGATTGAAAACGCCGACACGGGCGTCACCCAGTTCTGCAATCCCAGCGGCGGCAGCACCACGGTGCCCACGAGCGCCCCCGCCGTGCGCGCGGCAGCGATTCAGGTGAAACAGCAGTTGTTCGCCATCGCCGCTGAAGAGCTCAAGGTGGATGCCTGGGACCTGACGCTCATGGACGGAGCCATCAGTTCCAAGGTGGATAGCTCCAAGAGCTTCAAAGTCTCGGATCTTGCAGGTCTCAAGAAACGGGGGGTGATCATCGGTATCGGGAGCCGCGACCCAGACCCGGCAAACCGCGTGGTCAATCCTTTTGCGGCCCAGTTCTGTGAGGTGGAGGTGAACGTCAAGACCGGCGAGGTCAAGATCCTTCAATTCTTGAGTGCAAATGACAGCGGCCGGGTCTTGAACCGTCTGACCTATGATGGTCAGGTCATCGGCGGCATCACCATGGGCATCGGCCTCGCCATGATCGAGGGTCGGGTTCTTGATGGCAAACAGACGGGGAAAATGCTCAACCGGAACTGGCATGATTACAAGCTCCCCACCGCTCTGGACGTCCCGCCGGAAATGATCTCGCTGCCCGTTGAGCTCGAATCATCGGAGCTGAACACGACGGGGGCAAAAGGATTGGGAGAGCCGGTTACGATCCCCACGGCGGCGGCCGTTGCCAATGCGGTCACCCATGCTATCGGAATCCGGGTCACCGAATCGCCGATCAGTCCCATGCAGCTCTGCCGGCTCTTGGAGGCAGCACAAAAGAAGATGACTTCTCTTCCATAATAGAGGGCTAAAGTCATGATGCCGAAATTTGCTTATGTTCGTCCAAAATCGGTCGAAGAAGCTCTGAAACTCCTTTCTCCTCCGGGATCCGTGGTGCACGCGGGCGGGACCGACCTTCTGGGCTGCCTTCGAGACCGCGTAGTCGAGGCGGAAACCGTGGTGAGTCTGACTCAGCTTTCAGAGCTTCGTGGCATTCAAAAAGCAGCGAACGGAGGGCTCCACAT
>JADGQM010000217.1 GCA_017881795.1 Syntrophobacteraceae bacterium | reverse complement strand
GTAATTTCTGATTTTCAATGTATTACGCCCCCTTCTCTTAGACTTAAGAGAAGGGGGACGGGGGGATGAGTTCAGGCAAATAAAAATACAACGTCATTAGGTATTGTAATATCCAGACTATATATTAGTGGTTATAAAAAGATATCATCAACTTAACGGTAAATGGAAAGGATTTTCTGGGGAAGAAAATTCAGGGGAAGCGAGGGCAGACGGTGCTCGAAGTCTTCCGGGATAACGGCATCCAAGTTCCCACCCTGTGTTACCACCCCAAGATGCCGCCTTACGGAGGATGCCGCTTGTGCATCGTCGAGATCGAGAAAATGCGCGGACTGCCGCCCTCCTGCACCACGCCGGCCACCGATGGCATGATCGTCAACACTCACTCCGAGAAAGTCGTTCAGGTCCGCAAAACGGTCCTCGAACTGCTGCTGGCCTACGGGGACCACAACTGCCTGCTGTGCGAGCAGACGGGGAACTGCGAACTGCAGGACCTCGTTTATGAGCATGGTATCGATCAATTCCGCATCAAATCGGAGTTCAAGCCGCGGCCCAAGGACGAATCCAACTCAATGATCACCCGCGACCAGAACAAGTGCGTGCTCTGCGGGCGATGTGTTCGAGGATGTCTGGAAGTGCAAGTGAACGGCGTGATTGATGTGGCCGCCCGTGGGTCCGATTCTTTCATTACCACCTTCAACCACACCTCGCTCAAAGACTCCAACTGCGTATTCTGCGGCGAGTGCGTGAATGTCTGCCCCACCGGGGCGCTGACCTACAAGCAGGCGCGGTTCAAGGGACGTCCCTGGGAGGTCACCAAGACCGTGACCACGTGTGCCTACTGTGGTGTGGGATGCCAGCTTGAACTGAATGTCAAGGACAACCAGGTGATCAAGGTTTCCTCGAGCGAGGAAATTCCGGGGCCGAACAAAGGCAGTCTGTGCGTCAAAGGAAGGTTCGGCTACGATTTTATCAACCATCCTGACCGTCTCACGACTCCTCTGATCGCCGAAGAGGGCGGGGCCTTCCGGGAAGCATTGTGGGATGAGGCTCTGGACCTGGTGGCGAAACGTCTGGGAACGATCAAAACGAAATCGGGACCCGATGCCATCGCACTCTTCTCCTCGGCCCGTGCCACCAATGAAGAAAATTATCTTTTGAACAAGTTTGCCCGCGCGGTGATCGGAACCAACAATATCGATCACTGCGCTCGTCTCTGACACTCCTCAACGGTGGCCGGGCTGGCCGCCGCATTTGGAAGTGGCGCTATGACCAATTCCATCGAGGAGCTTGAAAACGCTGACGTCATCCTGCTCACCGGATCCAACACCACGGAGATGCATCCGGTCATTGGCTCGTACATGAAGCGGGCGGTGAAAAGAGGGAAGACGAAGATCATCGTGGCGGATTCGAGAAAGATCGACATGGTCGAGCATGCCGAAGTCTGGCTTCGGTTGAAACCTGGAAGCGATGTGGCATGGCTCAATGGGATGATGAACGTGATTATCAATGAGGGCCTCTACGCGAAGGATTATGTGGCCGAGCGCACCGAAGGGTTTGAAGAGCTCAAAAAGGTTGTGTCCGCATATACTCCTGAAAAGGCAGAAAAGATTTCCGGAATTCCCAAAGAGGACCTCATTGCCGCCGCCAGACTCTATGCCAAAGCCCCCGCTGCAGCCATCGTCTACGCCATGGGCGTGACGCAGCATATCAACGGGACTGACGGCGTGAAGAGCGTCGCGAACCTGGCCATGCTCTGCGGGAATGTCGGCATCGAATCCGGCGGAGTGAACCCTCTTCGCGGGCAGAACAATGTTCAGGGGGCCTGCGACATGGGCTGCCTGCCGAACGTTTTCCCCGCATACCAGTCGGTGACTTCCCCTGAGGTGCGGGAAAAGTTCTCCAGTGCCTGGGGGGTTGATAGCCTCTCCGGGAATGTTGGATTGACCATTGTCGAGGCCTTGAACGCCGCGATCGATGGTAAGGTCAAGGGCCTTTATGTCATGGGCGAAAACCCAATGATGAGCGACCCCGACCTGCACCATGTGGAAGAGGCGCTCAAAGCGCTTGATTTCCTGGTTGTGCAGGACATCTTTCTGACCGAAACCGCGAGACTGGCCGATGTGGTGTTACCGGCGGCCTGCTTTGCCGAAAAGGACGGGACGTTCAGCAATACCGAGCGCCGCGTGCAGATGGTACGAAAGGCGGTGGAACCGCCCGGAGACGTTCGCACCGATTGGGAGATCATCTGTGCCATCGCAACGCGCATGGGCTACAAGATGGAATATCCCGACGCCGAGGCGATCTTCTCGGAGATTGGTATGGTAACGCCTTCTTATGCCGGCATGGACTACGAGCGGTTGGCAAAGGGCGGTCTCCAGTGGCCCTGTCCCACGAAGGAACATCCTGGTACACGATTCCTGCACAAAGGCCGATTCGTTCGCGGGAAGGGATTGTTCCACGCCACCGAGTGGGTTTCTCCGGCGGAGCCGCCCGATGCGGACTATCCGTTTATGCTCATTACCGGTCGAGTGCTCTACCATTACCATACGGGCACCATGACCCGCAGGTCGGTGGGGCTCAACGAGCGCTATCCTGAGTGCCTGGTTGAGATCAGTGCGGAAGATGCCGCTAAGTTGAATATCCGGGAGGGAGAAAAGGTCCGGGTGAGATCACGTCGAGGGGTAATCGAGGCTAAGGCCACCATCGGCAATGTTGCCGACGTTGGGACGGTTTTTATCCCGTTCCATTTTAACGAGGCTGCTGTCAATCTATTGACCATCGCTGCCCTGGATCCTGTCGCCAAGATCCCGGAATACAAGGTCTGTGCGGTGAAGGTTGAGAAGATAGAGTAGCGTCACAATTTGTGACCCAACCAGACAAGCAAGTGGCAATCCTGAGGGTTCTCAATCATATAGGAGCATCAGAAGAGGTTGAGTGGATGGAGTAATTTGATCGAGCCCGCTTAATGGCTGGCTGTACCCTAAGCCCCTCGCTAACGGCTCCCCCTGGTCTCCTGGAGCACCAGGGGGTATGGAAGCGAGGGGTTACCTCGTAGCGCAGCAAGCCTTATTACACCTGCCATGGTGCCGAGAACGCTACTTTGTTAAAAATTTCTCTTGACAGTTTTCGGCACTCCAGATAGAGTTCCGCGTTATTGTAAAGGTCCGTAATGGAGGTATCTCAGGCAGAGAGGCGAACTCTGCCTGGTTCCACCCGTGAACGGCTCACAGGTGGTTTGTCTACGTCCCTTTTAAGCTCCAGGAGGTGTATGCGGCAAAATACTTGAGATCAAAGTTCAGAAACAATCGAGTTCAGGTGACTTGTTGGAAACGCGGTACAAATTTAATGGTGTTCTTGGGAGGATCTGATCAAACTTCTGCTCAGTAACCGTAATTTGTGTTTAAATCGACAGCGCTGGTAATACGGAGGAAACTAGCATGCCTGAGACCAGTCCAAAAACAAAGGGTGCCGAAAAAGAGCATCCCATGGGAGATCCCCGTTACAAGGGAATTGATCGCGTCTTAAAACGTCAACAATATCAACAGGATGCGCTTATAGAAGTGCTCACTGCAGCGCAGGAAGCCTTTGGCTACCTGACTGAAGAGAGCATGATCTATATCGCCCGGCAATTGAAGCTGCCGTTTAGCTGGATCTATGGAGTCGCAACCTTTTATCACTTTTTCTCCCTGAAACCACAGGGTGAACACAGCTGCATCGTGTGTCTGGGGACCGCCTGCTACGTTGGTAAGGCCGCTGATATCATCGCAAGCGTCGAGGAAGCCTACAAGGTAAAGGCCGGTTCGACGACTGATGATGGAAAACTGACGCTGATTGCCACGCGTTGTCTAGGTTGTTGTGGGTTGGCTCCGGTGGTTGTCTTGGATCAAGTTGTGCATGGGAAAGAGACTCCACAAGGGGCTGTGGCTAAAGTGCGTGAGGTGGTTGCTGGTGGCAATGGCGCCTAGCGTGATCCAGCCATTCTCCGGATCTCGACCCGAGAGGTTGCCAGCATGTGATTTGGCCTGCATGCCCCGACTTCAAATGGAGATGATGATGCGAATGGCGAAAAGGCGCTATTGTGCGAGCCCAAATCCACTGGAAACGTTAGAATGTGAGGAGAAAACAGCGTTATGAACCGAGAAGAACTTCAAGCAATGGCCCAGGCTGAACTGGACCAGCAGCAAAAATTCCGCTGCCGAATTCTCGTTTGTATGAGCACTCCGTGTATCTCTTCCGGCGCGACCGCTGTGCAAGAAGCTCTGGTAGAGGCACTCAAAGCTGGTCAGTTGGAAGCTGAGGTGGAGACCGTTGCCACCGGTTGCCTGGGTCCTTGCAGCCGCGGCCCTCTGATTACGATAAAGGCGGAAGGAAAAGCCGACGTTATTTACGAAAACGTCAGCTCTGACATGGCCAAGGGCCTTGTTGACAAGCACTTTAAAGCGGTCAGTGTCCCGGCCCTGGACAAAAACATCCTTCCCAGCGATATTCCCTTTTTTACCAAGCAAATGCAAATCGTTCTTGCCGACAGCGGCGCGATCGATCCCGAGAAACTGGAACCCTACGTGGCTCGTGGGGGCTACACGGCATTAGCCCACGCCCTGCGCGAAATGAGTCCGGAAGAAGTTTGCCAGGAAATCACCAAAAGCGGCCTGCGGGGCCGCGGTGGTGCAGGTTTTCCCAGCGGCCTCAAGTGGGACATGGTTCGCAAAGCCGCGGGCGAAAAGAAGTACGTTGTAGCCAATGGTGATGAAGGTGACCCGGGCGCCTACATGGACCGCACCTTGATGGAATCCGACCCGCATCGCGTCCTCGAGGGGATGGCCATTGCCGGTTATGCGGTCGGCGCTGAGCAAGGCTATATCTACGTGCGCGGTGAATACCCACTGGCTGGAAAGCGGCTCGAGAAAGCCATCAGACAGGCCGAGCGCAAGGGCTTGTTGGGCAATCGCATTCTCGAGAGCCCGTTCAACTTCCGCATCGACATCCGGATGGGTGCCGGCGCCTTTGTGTGTGGTGAGGAAACCGCTTTGATGCAGTCCGTCATGGGCCGTCGCGGCCAGCCTATGCCACGCCCGCCTTACCCGGCTCACAAAGGATTGTGGCAGAGCCCGACTCTGCTCAACAACGTTGAAACCTTTGGCAACATCGCCGCAATCATTACCAAGGGTGCGGCGTGGTATGCCAGCTTCGGCACGGAAACTACCAAGGGGTCGAAGATTTTCGCCCTGGCCGGTAAGGTTAACAACACCGGCCTGATCGAGGTTCCCATTGGCATCACCCTGCGCGAGATCGTGTACGACATCGGCGGGGGTATTCCCGGAGGCAAGGCCTTCAAGGCGGCGCAGACCGGTGGTCCCAGTGGTGGTTGTATCCCGGCTCAATTCATGGATGTACCTATTGACTATGAAAGCCTTGGCAAGCTTGGGTCGATCATGGGCTCCGGTGGTCTGATTGTTATGGATGAGACCAGCTGTATCCCGGATGTGGCCAAATTCTTCATGGAATTCTGTACGGATGAGAGCTGCGGCAAGTGCGGTCCCTGCCGAGGTGGCACGGTCCAGATGCTTCGCATGCTGGAGAAGATCACCGACGGTACGGCGGACAAAGACACCATCCCAAGGCTCGAAGAACTATGCCTCATGGTGAAGGAAGCCAGCCTGTGCGGTCTGGGACAGACTTGTCCCAACCCCATCTACAGTACGCTTCGCTATTTCCGCGATGAGTATGAGGCGCACATCATGGATCATCATTGTCCGGCTGGGGTCTGTACGTTTTCTAAAAAACTATAATCGGGCTGATCGGGAGTTGTCTCAGCCAGATACATTGGTTATGTCTCCAACGGAGGTATTATAATGTCAGAGGTTGTCACTCTTACCATTGACGATAAAATGGTCAGCGCTCTGCCAACGAAGAGTGTGTTGGCCGCGGCTAAGGATGCCGGGATCGATATTCCCACCCTTTGTTGCCTGGATGGTCTGACCGATCGAGGCGGTTGCCGGCTTTGCCTGATTGAAGTGAAAGGCAATCCCAAGCTGATGGCCTCCTGTGTCACGCAGGTGCAGGAGGGGATGGCTGTTATGACGCAAACCGAACGGGTGCAAAAGTACCGAAAGATGATGGTTGAGCTGCTCCTTGCGGAGCGCAACCACATCTGTGCCGCTTGTGTTATGAACGGCCAGTGCGAATTGCAGAGCATGGCGGCGAAGCTGGGTGTGGATCATGTACGTTACGACTATATATGTCCAAGTCTCCCCATGGACGCCTCCCATGAACGCAATGTCAAGGACCCCAACCGTTGCATTTTGTGTGCTCGGTGTGTTCGCGTCTGTGATGAAGTTGAAGGCGCTCACTGTCTCGATATGATGGGCCGCGGGGCCCAGTGCAATGTCATCACTGGCATGAATCAGTTGTGGGGCCAGGCCAAAAGCTGCACTTCTTGTGGCAAGTGTGTTCAGGTCTGTCCTACTGGTGCGTTATTCAAGAAGGGGACTACCGTCTCCGAGATGCAGAAGCAGCAGGATTTCTTGATCTGGATTCTGGACGGTCGAGACAAAAAAATTTGGCACTGGGCCAGATAAGAGGAGACTCACGACATGACCACGACAAACAACAAAGTTCGGTTAGCCACCGTTTGGTTTGGCGGATGTGCTGGCTGTCATATGAGCTTTCTTGACTTGGATGAGCGGCTGATAGATGTGGTTGGGCTGGTGGATATCGTTTACAGTCCTGTCGCCGACATCAAGAAATTCCCGGATAACGTTGATGTAACGCTTGTAGAAGGCGCCGTGTGCAACAGCGATCACATCAAGGAAGCCAAGGTAATCCGCGAGAAGAGTAAGGTGGTAATCAGCTTTGGGGACTGTGCCGTCACCGGGAATATTCCCAGTATGCGTAACCCATTAAATATCGATACTATTCTTTCAGAAGTGTACTCGGGAACCCCTGGCCCGGCGCCTCCGGATCAGGGAATCCTCGACATCATGCCTGTGATTTTGCCGAAGGTTCTTCCCATACACCAGGTAATTCCTGTCGATCTCTATTTGCCGGGATGTCCTCCTGATCCGGAAAGGATTTGGGCGGCGCTCACTCTGCTGCTCAAGGGCGAGCCTGTGGTTCTGCCTGTTGAGATGCGCAACTTCGGTTAATTTGCCGGAATTGGGTTCGTTGGTCGGATGAACCTTTTATCCGGTCGGTTACAAACCTGTAATCT
>JADGQM010000004.1 GCA_017881795.1 Syntrophobacteraceae bacterium | reverse complement strand
GCGCGCGATACTTCATAAGAGAAATCCACGTGACCCGGAGTATCGATAAGATTCAGCGCGAAGACCTCACCGGATCGGCTGGTGTAGGAGAGGAGCACGGTCTGGCTCTTAATGGTAATGCCCCGCTCCCTTTCGATGTCCATGTTATCAAGGATCTGGTCGCGGAACTGCCGGTCAGTCACCAGACCGGCGTGCTGAATCAAACGGTCGGCCAGGGTGGATTTTCCATGGTCAATATGGGCAATGATGCTGAAGTTTCTAATCTGCTGCATGGTCAATTTCGTTTTTTCCTTCGGGGAATGCTCCGTGAGATCTATGTCAAACCCAATTCTCTACGCGCAGTCCGGGCACTCTTTCAAACTCCTGGATATTGTTTGTCACCATGGTGAGAGAAAGGCTTCTAGCATGACCAGCTATGAGCATATCCATGGCGCCGATGACATTTCCCCTCCGCTCCAAGTGAGCTCTTATCTCCCCGTAATGGACGGCGGCGCTGTCATCAAAAGCGACAACCTCCAACGGCACGAGAAATTCGGTTAAGGCCTCCCGGTTCCGGTCTGGTCGACTGCTCTTGCAAGCGCCGTATTGGAGCTCTGCCACGGTAATGGAGGAAACAGCCACATCTCCGGGTTCAAAGGTCCTGAGCTTATCCAGGACCTGAATCGGCTTTCTTTTGATGACGTAGATGCAAACATTGGTGTCAAGCATGCAGACCATCAAAGTGTTTCCCTGGTTTCCAAAGGAAGCTGTGCCCTTTCCTCCATAAAATCCTCACTGAATTTGTCCAAACTGCCGGCAAGGGACGCCCATGGATCATCCTTCGGGATGAGAAGCACACTGCGACCAATTCTCTTTATATAGACTTCGGCGCCTTCGAGCTTAAATCCCTTGGGCAGTCGCACCGCCTGGCTGTTGCCGCTCTTGAAGATTCTTGCCGTGTTCATACGTTGCCTCCTCGATGCGTAATAGTATATACTTTCCAGTGTATACGTTCTAATATGATTAGTCATCCTCATTTTCTCAAAAGTGCTCGGCTGCTGTCCAATGACTGAGCTCTCATGCCAGTATGGTCTCCACAGATAGTTACCTATTTTCGTCACTGGTCTGCTGGACCAGCCGGATCGAGATGGAATGACACGGAGACAGAGCTTTCTCGAGCTTCGGTGGATGCCGGGAAGCGCCAGGTTTGAATCAGCGTCCTGAGGCATAATTCGAGCCCGTCCAGTGACGTCAGGGGTGAGGTGATCTTTACCTCTTTGACGTTGCCGGCGGCATCAACCACCCACTCGGCAAGGAGCTCTCCGGGATTTCCCGCGGCGAAGAAGGCAAGACAACGGTTCCTGAGCGTTTCCAGGTTCTGCTGTACGATTTCCCGCACTGATTGCTCGGACAGTCCCCCGGTGACGGTGAGTCTCCCAATGGTCAGTCTGTAATCGGGGCCGCCTTCACCATGGTTTTCCCTCAGCTTTTCCCCTTTGGCTGCAGGCGTCTTCCCGTCAGTCTTATCAAGGGCAGATTGCGCTTCGGCCGCCCCGCTTTTCATTGCTTCCACAACGGGCGAAGCAGGAGCAGAAAGCATTCTTGGTGCAACAGCCGCTACGTTCCCCACGGCATAGTCGGAAACCCCTTCGGGCAGGGGGAGGGGTTGCGTGACGGTCGAAATTTCCCCGTCCGTTCGGCGAACCTCAGTGTCGACGGCGACAAAAGAGGTGTAGGCCGTGAGCAGGTTGTACTTCAAGGCCAATTCCGTAATCTCGACAATGCGCCGGTCATCGGCCTGCAGGCGGTTGTCGTCACCGAGTTGCGCAATACGGGTTCGCGCCCAGAGGTAGAGGAGAGCCGCGTTGTCTGCGATCGGCTCAGCGCCTGCCACATCAATCGTTGTGGTAGTGCTGCGGTCCCCGGCAAGGCCCCGGAGCGTGATCTTTCCAGTTGCCTTGCCGCGCCACTTGCCGAAAACCGTCACCGGGCGCTCGGCAAAGACATCCGGCACTCCCGTCGGTTCAACGTCATAGACCTCAAAGGCGCCAAAATCGAGTTTGATCTGGGTCAGGAGAGGCGATTGGATGTACTCTCGGAACCGCTCCGCCATGACCTGAGCCTGGTCGGGTTTGGTAATGACGAAGGGTTCCCCGGAACCGGCTCGCGCCATGCCTTCAATGAGAAAGCGATTGACGCTTGAACCGATCCCAAAGGCGAAGAAATTGGCATTCCCGAGCTCCTTGCGAATGAGGGCAAAGGCTTCCGGCTCAACCGTCACGTAGCCATCGGTTGCGATCACCACTGTACGCGCGGCCCTTTCCGTGCGCGGCAAAGCCAAGGCCCGTTTGAGCGCCGGTAGAAGCTCTGTTCCTCCCCCGCCTTGCTGGCGCTCGATGACTTCAACAGCATGGCGGATGTTTTCGGATGTCACCGGGAGCGACTGCGGCGCCAGAAGGGTTGAACCTCCTGAAAACAACAGGACGTTGAAGGTGTCACTCGACCGCAGATTCGCGAGCAGATCACGCATCAACCGTTTGCTGATGTCGAGTGGAAAGCCGTGCATGGAACCGGATACATCCACAATGAAAAGGTATTCCCGCGGCGGGATTTGATTCTGGATGACGCGTTTGGGAGGCTGCACGGAAAGCAGAAAGAAATTTTCCTCCTCGCCCTGGTAGAGCAGCAATCCTGACTCGATGAGCTGCCCGGAGAGCCGGTATCTGAGAATAAAGTCTCGATTGCCTCCGGATTTTTCCGCCGCTCCAAGCTTTACTGTAGCCCGCGACCGTTCCTGGTAACGAATATCCACCTTATGGGACGGGCAGGTGATCTCCTGAATCGGTACGCCCGGGATTAGGCGGGCGGTCATGTCGAAAGTGTATGGGGGTAATTCACCCTGGTGCAGAGTGGGATTTCTTGACCATTTTTCAGTCGCAGGTGCGGTGCTCGCCGGTTGGTTGGAATACCGGGGACCCACCACGGTTGGATAGACAAACTCATAAACCCCCGCCGTCGGTGTGATCAATTCCGTGTATTGAAGTTCGGTCTTGATTTCGTCTCCAGGGAGGATGTTTGCCACATTCATTTGAAACACATTCGGTCGCTGCTGTTCGAGGAGCGATGCGGTCCGCCCCTCCTGTTTCGCCTGCGCGTAGGCAACACGCGCCTCGTCGCGTTTTTTTATAGCGGCGGTGATCGTCCGCTCGCCGATCGTCATTTTCAAGCCGTAAACAGCGGCTTTTGTGGATGCCGGGAAAACATAGATGGCTTCCAGAGTCCTCTGCCCTTCGTTCCTGTAAACTTGAGTGACCCTGACGTCGGCGATCACCCCCGCGATGTTTGCGACCACCGAGGTTGCCTTGAGGGGGAGCTGATCGGTTGCCGCGTCATCACTCTTGACGAAGAAGTAGGGCGACAAGGTTTTGTCGCCATCTTCCGACGCCTCTCCAGTCTTCACAACGGCGGGCGAAACAGAGGGAAAGGTTTTGCCGTAGACCGCAGAACCGGCTCCCGCCAAGATGATGGTGAACAGGTTGATGGCCAGCACGACTGAGGTGATCCACCTCGAAAGGTTTCTGACGTTTCTTTGCATTCCCATGATGTGCCTCCTTCTCGTTGAAGATTCAGATTGCCTTCACTTCATTGGACAAGGAGGCAGAAGAAAAGTTCCCGAATTTTTAAAATAAAGGACTATTCAGGCTGGATGAGCTTGATCCGCACTTCGAGGAGCTCACTGTCTGTTGCGGTTTCCGAGGTTGGTGTGGGCGCTTCTGGGGGTTCTTCGAGACGGCCTGCCCGGCGCAGCCCCTCCAGAAACAGGGGATAATTGCTAGCGGGTATCCGGACCAGAATCGTTTTGGGGTCGGTCGCTGCCATTCGAGATGTGTCAGTGACCACAGTTCCTCCCAGGCTTGCTACGGATTCTTTGATCAGTTCACCGGCCTGGCGCCAATCAAGGGGCATCAATGACTCGTCCTTTTTGGCGGCATTCGTCGGCGCTGAAGGCGTACCTTCCATTGGGGGTGCAGGTTGTCGGGCGATTTGTTCACGTGCTTTGCGTCGATCTGCTTCGAGCTTCTTCCCTGGTGATGGTGCAGTGGACAGCGACGGTAGTTGGGCTGTGTGTTCCGCCATCTGCGGGGGGCTCAGTAGCAGGGCCAGTTCGATCCGCCTGGGCGCCGATACCGGGCGGTTAGCCTCCGCTTTATCCAGGGTTGTCTCTTTCTTATCAGCGGGCACAACCACCTGCCCTACACCTCCGGATATCGCCGGGAGATTTTTCGCTTCCTTTTGTTTCGGAGTCTGGTAGGCAAAAACAAGCAAGAGGCTGGCCAGAGCGATCCCCGCCAGTTCCATGGGAAGTTTGATCCTCAAGGGGTAGAACAGCCACCTGGTGAGCCTCTTAAACACTGAAGCCTGTTCAAGGCGTTCGTGAACCGCTGTCAGAAAATCCGGTGGGGCGCTGACCTTTTCCATGCCCGCAATGGCTGTAAGGCAGGCTCGAAGGGAACGCAATTCGGCGGCACAGCTCTCACAAGATGCCACGTGTTCTTCTACAAGCTCTTTGGCAGTGGGGTCGAGATGATTGTCCACGTATTCGGACAGCAAGACGGACACTTCAGAACATTTCACTCAAATCATTCCTTTCAACTTCTGGCGGAGATGCTCTCTTGCCCGGGCTAACTTGGATTTTACGGTGCCCGGATTATAACCGGTTATGCGCACGATTTCCTCATATGAGAGGCCTTCGATGTCCCGCAGGACGGTCACGATCTTGGCGTCATGCGGCAACTCATCGATGGCCTTCTGCAGCAGTTGATCCTGTGCCTTTTTCGTGAGCTGAGCGAGCGCATTGGGCGCCGGGTCTTCGATTTCGATGCTGCTCGAACCTTCCGTGCCATCAAGGAAGGAGTCAATCCGCAGCATGCTTCGCCGATATCTATGTTCCAAGGATTTGAGCCTGTTCCTGCAAATATTCACTGCGATCGTAAGAATCCAGGTGGAAAAGCTCGCTTCAAACCGGAAATCCTTGAGCGCCCGGTAAGCCCTGACAAAGGTTTCCTGGGCACAGTCACGAGCCTCTTCGTAATCTCCCATCATCCGGAAGCACAGGTTGAACACTTTATCCTGATAACGGCGCACCAGCTCGTCGAATGCGCTCCGATCATTGTTCAGAACGGAGCGGATCCAGGAAAACTCCTGTTCCCTCGTCGATATCGGCGCTTGCTCTTCACTCATATAGACAATTTCAAAACCAATCGGTTCCCGTTAATCGGTTATCGGTTATCAGCTATCAGCTATCAGTGGCCAGTGGGCCGGTAACCGATAACCAGTAAGGTTAAGCAGTAACGGTTAACCAGTAACGGATAACCATTTTCGCTTTTTCGCGGCGTTGCCACGGGATGACAGTCTAGCGGATCAGCCGTGTGAAATGGACAGAAATACTTCTTGCCGGCTATCCTTTTGTCGGGCTTTGGTGTTTTTGGTGATTTGCCGGCAAGAACTGCCGGAGTATAGTAATATGCTGTATGGATTTTTGGGAAGTCACTCATCATGCTTTTTGGGTCGGCAATTTTCATTCTGGGGGCGGTGCCACAAAGCATGAAATAGCGCATGGAAGCCAGTGGAGCACCATTCTCCGACCACTAGCCACTAGCCACTAGTCACTGATCACTTTCTTTCAATCAAGGCGCCCATGAAAAGTTCCTGGATTCGTATCGAAGTCTTATGCATTCCTGACCTTGCCGATGACTTGGCGGCAGAAATCGCGGAAGTTTTTGAAGTCGGAGTCGAAATCCTGGACGCGGGGGTTCGCTTCTATTTGGAGGAAGAGCGGTTTGCTCTGGAGAAGCAAGACAAACTGGAGCGGGTGCTCAGGGAGTTCAAGGAAACCTGGCGTATGGAGGTGCTGCCGGCCTATTCGTTTGCATCGATTCCTGACGAAGACTGGATGGAGCTATGGAAGGTCAATTTCAAGCCCCTGCGCGTGGGAAGGCGGTTGATCGTTGCTCCCACCTGGGAGGAAGTCAAGCCAAGTCCTGAGGATCGGATCATCTGGATTGACCCGGGACAGGCGTTTGGAACGGGGCATCATGAAACGACCAGATTGTGCCTGGAGTGGCTTGAGGAGTGGGCCGAGCGCCAGCATGAACGGTCGCCAAAGTCATTACTTGATGTGGGGACCGGTTCCGGAATCCTCGCCATTGCCGGTGCCTTATTGGGATTCGACCGGATCATGGCGGTGGACAACGATCCAGCAGCCGTCGCAGTGGCCCGCGACAATCTCATTTTGAATGAGGTGGCGGATCGCATTGTGCTTCAAGTGGGCACGGTGGCCGATATTCAGGGTCGGTATGACGTTGTGCTTGCCAACATCCAGGCGTTGCCGCTAATAGATATGGCAGAATTATTGGTCGAGCGAATGAATCATCCAGCAATGCTGGGATTAAGCGGGATTTTGACAGATCAGAAAGAAGCCGTTCAATCTGCTTTTGAGCGACAAGGCTTGAAGCTCTGCGGCACGAAAGTCGCGGGTGAATGGTGTATGTTGGAGTTCGGGCAGATGAAAAAGGATCGGAAATGACGCAGCACGAGAATGCGGGGACCTGGATTACCATAGGGAAAAATTCAACCCTGGATGTTCCATCGGATCCAACCATCGGATTCATCGAGGGAGATGGTGTTGGCCCGGACATCTGGGCGGCCTCTCGCCTTGTCCTGGATGCAGCGGTCGCGAAGGCTTATCCCGGCAGGAAAAAGATCCACTGGGTGGAACTCCTGGCCGGGGAAAAAGCTTACCGGTCAACCGGTGAGTACCTCCCTGAGCGTACCTTACAGGCGCTTCGCCAATGTGTTGTGGCGATCAAGGGGCCGTTAACCACGCCCGTGGGAGGCGGGATTCGCAGTGTCAATGTGACTTTGCGACAAGTGCTCGACCTTTATGCCTGCATTCGCCCGATTCGCTATTATCCTGGCATTCCTTCGCCGGTGAAGCATCCGGAAAAGGTCAATGTGGTCATTTTTCGTGAGAACACCGAGGACGTTTACGCCGGCATCGAATGGCCGGCAGGGTCGGCGGAAGCAGAGAAGCTGACGATGATTTTGCAGGACCAGTTCGGAGTAGCCCTTCCCGCGGAATCCGGGATCGGGATCAAAGCCATGAGTCGCCCCGGTACCGAGCGTCTGGTGCGGCGTGCCATCCAATACGCCCTGGCAAGGGGATTGCCGTCGGTCACGCTGGTCCACAAGGGCAATATCATGAAATTCACGGAAGGGGCCTTTCGTGAGTGGGGCTATAAACTGGCCTTGGCGGAATTCCAGGAACAGACCCTGACCGAAGTCGAGCTCTTCGAAAAATATCATGGTGTCGTCCCCACCGGGCAGGTGGTGATCAAGGATCGAATTGCCGATAACATGTTTCAGCAGGCCCTGCTGCGTCCCGAAGAATATCATGTTTTAGCTACTCCGAACTTAAATGGGGATTACCTGTCTGATGCTATGGCAGCTCAGGTTGGAGGGCTCGGCATGAGCCCGGGGGCAAACATCGGCGATACCTGCGCTGTTTTTGAAGCCACCCATGGCTCGGCGCCGAAGTATGCGGGAATGGACAAGGTAAATCCCAGCTCTCTAATCCTTTCCGGGGTTATGATGCTGGAGCATCTAGGCTGGACGGAAGCGGCCGAATGCATTCATTCCGGCCTGGAGCGGACGATTGCGGAGAAGATCGTCACCTACGATCTGGCACGCCAGATGGGTGGGGCCAGAGAAGTCAGGTGCTCGGAGTTCGCTCGGGCTATTGTGGAGCGTTTGGGGTAGTGAAGAGTGAAAGGTGAAAAGTGAAGGGTGAAGAGAAACCGAATGGGGGCCGAGACTTTTCGAGACAGTCTAAGCAGACTAGCGCATTCGCTGCGTGATCTATTCCTTCCCAGGCAATGTGCCGGATGCCGGAAGACCTGGCTCCATAGCCACCAGGGTTTTTGGTGCGATGACTGCCTTGATGAGCTCCCCTGGATTGAATCTCCTATCTGCCCAAGGTGCGGGCGACCCTTTCCCAAGAGTGCGTCGTCTCCCGACCATTTGTGTGGCGATTGTCTCCAGTCCGTATTCCTGTTTGACAGCGCGCGTTCCGCAGCTCAGCATGTGGGTGTGGTTCGCAAGCGGATTCATCAGTTAAAATTTGGAGGCCAGCTCCATTGGGCGCCGCCTCTTGCCGAGTTGCTGGTAAATTTGTTCCGGCGAGAAGCATGGCCCGGTGTGGATATGATCTTCCCCGTCCCTCTTCATGTGAAACGTCTGCGACAAAGAGGCTTCAATCAGGCGGGAGTGCTCGCCAAAGCTGTTGGACGTCAGCTCGGTCTTCCGGTCCAATTCGATGCCCTTGTCAGGAAGTGCTGGACGGAACCGCAAACGCGCCTGAATCGAGCACAACGCCTGCAGAATGTCAGAGATGCCTTCCATGTGCCCGATCCGAGCAGAACCAAAGGCCGCCGCGTCCTCATCATCGATGATGTTTACACTACCGGAACAACGCTTAATGAATGCACAAAAACCTTGATCGCAGCGGGAGCCTCGGAAGTTCACGCCCTGACCGTCTGCCGGGCACTGCCCGACTGGAAGGCAGACTACTAATACATCCGGGCATAAGTCCCACCCTTTCCTGGTGGGCACAAAAAGACGTGCCCACCCTACTGTCTCAATTCTAGAAAGGGTCGTAGGGTGGGCAGGGCTTCATCCTGCCCACCGCAACGGGAGGCGGACTTGCGCCCATGTGTACCAGGGGATGACGGCGAATGCCATCAGGTCATGATCTTGCATTCAGTTCAGAGGCCTTGTCAAGAATCCCGGATTGCTGAAGCCAGGACAAGCTCGAGGCGACCAAGAATGGTCCATTTACAAGGTTGGGTTTGTTGTACGTGAAAGGCTCGCCGTTTAGAGCCAGCATCACCCCGCCGGCGGCGGTTACAATCGCTTGGCCTGCCGCCGTGTCCCATTCCCAGGTAGGCCCGAACCGGGGATATAAATCGGCTTCACCCGTGGCAATGGCACAAAATTTTAAGGCGCTGCCTCGGGTGACCGATTCATGGGAGGGGAGTACCTCCAGCAGTGCTTCGAGGTTGGGAGACGGATGGGATCGGCTTTTCAATACCCGCACCGCACCTGTCGGCAGCAAGCCGCTGACCTGTAGCCTTCGGTCTTTGCCCTCCGCGATTTCCCAACAACCCTGGCGGATATCGGCAACATAGAGGCGATCCAGAACGGGAAGGTAGATGACGCCTATTGTGGGCGTGGTTCCTTCGATTAAGGCAATATTGACAGTGAATTCGCCGTTCCTCTTAACAAACTCCTTGGTGCCGTCCAAGGGATCTACCAGCCAGAATTGAGGCCAGGCCCTCCGCGTAGCATAGGGCGCCTCCTTGCCCTCTTCGGAAAGCACAGGAATTTGCGGATATTGCGACTGCAACCCCGCGGCAATAATCTGGTGCGACCGCCGGTCTGCCAGGGTGAGGGGGGAGGAATCTTCTTTTCGTTCCACCTCGAAGTCGGTCTCATAAACCTCCAGAATGGCCTTTCCCGCCTCTCTGGCCAGATTGCCCAAGATTTCAAGATTGATCACTTCCTTTGCCATAACCAACAACTCCCCTCTACCATCAACCATCAACCATCAACCATCAACTAACGCACCGCTTTGATAAAACAGCTCCGGATCAGCTCGAAGTGGTGACGATGGTTCCGGATCTTCCACCAGACTTCACCCCGATTCTCGATGGTCCACGGGGGATCTATTTCACTGGCTTCACCTTCCAAAATAGCTTGCACATTATCCAGTCCTTCCCCGGCGTAGGCTCCGGAATCCCTCCCTCCCAGCCAGTCTTCTTCTTGGGTATACGCAACAGACCAGGAAAAGGGGTCAGAAAATAGGAGTTGAGCTCCAGTACGCATCGCTGCCCGGCTCATTTCTTTTAGATGGAGAAGGGGTTTTGGCAGCTTGTCCACCAGGTTGAGCGAGGCCACACAGGAAAAGCAATGGCTGCGAAAGGGAAGGGCCTGAGCATCGGCCACGATGTATTCGACCTTGGTCTCGTCCCAGCTTTCAGGAAGCTTTATGGCTCGCTTTTCCCGAAGGTTACCCTCGCGTTTCAAGTTAAAATCCAACCGGCGCTCCAAGAGCAGTTTCCGTGCCTGCGCAATGAAACTCCGGGAGGAATCGATCCCCACGGCAAAATCGAATTTTCGACTTAACTCAAAGGTGAAGCGACCCACGGCACAGCCGGCATCCAGGGCAAAACCGGTCTCGGTCACAATCTGTTCGGCCCACTCGGGGTAAGCCCCGGTGACTTCCTCATCACCGAAAAGATCGGCGTAATGGCTCCAGAGATAAGATGAAACCACCTCGGATTCTTCATATTTTGACTTGGTTTCCGCGGTCAGATCTCGTTGCTGCGGGTCAAGGTTTGCGATGCCTCCGACAATCGCATAGTTGCTGAGGCATTGTGGGCATTTCAAGACACCGCTGATCACTTCAATCCCATGACTTTCACGCACATCCAGAGTCAGCCTCATTTCTTTCGGTAGACACGCGGGACAAATCAGGAAATCTGTAACATGGCTTTTCAACGATAGCCTCCAGGGTTTTCGGCAGAACAAAACCTTAACATGAAGATCACGAAGAACGCACGAAGGCCACGAAGGGATAGAATTTATTGAGAAAATACTTCGTGCTCTTCGAGTCCTTCGTGGAAAAAGAGGTCCCTGGTTGCAGCCTCAGCTTATGATTCAAATCGCAGCCGAACCGCCTCAATGCCACTCCTCTTCGCCCGAGTCTTTCCTGGAAGCGCCGGCAATGCCTAAGGGTTCGATAAGGTGGGAAATGATTTGCGATTTAGCCCATTCCGTTGGGCGCTCGCGCCCAGCCTCATGGATCGCGGCCAACTGCACGGCATAGGATTCGGCCTTTGCATGACCGTTTGACCGGGCCACCTCGATAACCGACCAGTCGCCGGAGACCCTGAACTCGCGAAAAGCGGTGACGATCTCCGGGAATACCACGCTCGTGAATGGCCTCATAAAAGCAACATAGAAGCCCAGTGAGGAGTGGATGCGGTGGCCAATGATGTGTCCCAGCAAGCCCTCGGAGTGGGTGTCGGCAAGGAGGTCTTTGATGACCCGTGCAAAGATTTCAACAGGGCTGTTGCAATAGGTTGAAACGATTTCATGCCACACGCGCCCATCAAAGGCATCCTCATGAACCTCCCCAACTTCGTGGTAAATCCATGTCTCGATCTCTTGCCTGGCCACATGGTGCAGCCTTGGCCCCAGTTCTTTGGGGCACTGGCGTAAGGCTTGGGCGTCAATGCCGTATTGCTGCAGCGCGTAGTTGAGCGCGTCTCTGGCTGACGGGCGCATCTCCTGGATCTGGTCCCACAAGAAAAAAAGCATCGCCGACTGTCGCGCAAAAATCTGCTCACCCTGACGCATGGCCGGAGTCATATAAATGTCTCGTGCCAGTTCACGGTCAACGATATCGACCAGCAACGCTCCCCGGGTCCGGGATTCGGTCACTTCCCCGAGAAAAAACGAAGGCTTCATCCCCAATACATAGCCCGCTCCATAAACCAGGCCCAGAGGACGCAGCCTGACGTTGATCGCGGCCATGTCGAAGGGTTCAAAACGCTCGGTTCCAATGCTAATCGGCTGAAGTTCGCTGGAACTGATTGCCTCCCACCGGTTCTCCCGGTCGTCAACCCACTCCAGGAGTTCGGCCGGTTCAGGTTCTTGCCAGGGACGCAATCCCTGTTCCCACTTGTAGAGGTCTCTCATACGAAGCAGCAGACCGCACAAGGAGTACAACCCGGCATAATTGGCGTCAGAAATATCGCAATTTCTCTGAATCTGTTCCTGCAGTTGAGGAATACTAATACCCACAGAATGCACCTCGGCAGATAAGCAATGAATCACCCGGCCCGGAGATCGACGCACACGGATTATATCACTCTTGAAGAATCTGTTGCTGAGTATTCGTTTAGTTCGTTGACAATCAGAGGAAAATGTCGTTTATATACCCTTCAATTTGTTTGGAGGCGACTGCTTCCGAAGGGGAAGCACCATGGTGGTTCGACTCAGGAGCTGATCCCGGATTACTTGTTTTCAATATGGTATTAGGATGGAGGACACAATGGATTGGGCAGGAATAGCGTACGCTATGGGGACCTCAGGGCAGGGCGGTAATGGATCGGCCACGAATCAGTTTGCTGCCTTCGTGCCTCTGATATTGATGGTGGGGATCTTCTATTTTCTCTTGATTCGGCCCCAGCAGAAGAAGCAGAAGGATCATCGAACGATGCTTTCCAACCTGCAAAAAGGCGATGTAATAGTCACGCAGGGGGGGTTGCAGGGGAAGATCACAGGCATCACTGAGTCCGTGGTGACCCTGGAGATTGCCGAAAAGGTGCGGGTGAAGGTGCAGCGTGGCTATATCGCTGCTCTCGTATCAAAAGGAGAGGTCACGGAATAATCGGCCCGGTCTCCTGGCCCGATCTGCATGGACTCCCTATCCTGCCAGACGAAATATTCCTAAAATTTTGATGGGTTTTTCGTTGTCCGAATGATCTGCCTCGCGGAACAGGCTCTCGGAAAACTCAGGAGGATTTGAGTTGAAAGATTTGAAATGGCGCGAAATTTTGGTGGTGGTGATCTTCCTTGTGGGGATGGTCTACCTGACGCCTTCGTTAAGTCCGTCTTTGCCTCCCTGGTGGCAAAAGTTTTTACCGAAGGAAAAGATTCACCTCGGTCTGGATCTCCAGGGTGGTATGCAGCTTGTCCTTGAAGTGGAAGCGGACAAAGCAGTGGAGACCAACGCCGAGCGCCTCGCGGACGATCTCAAGGAAACCCTGCGCACGGAACGGGTGCCGTTTGTCAAAATCGAGAAAACCAAAGGGTGGAACATTGACGTTCAGCTTGCCGGTCCGGAAGTCCAGGCTGAGCTGGCGAAAGTCGTTGAGAAAAATTTCCCCGTGTTGAAAATTGCGGGAGCCGAAACCCTTCCTGATGGCGTGGTCGTGACGCTCACGCTTCAGGATACCGAGGTTCAGCGCCTTCGCAAATTGGCAGAAAACCAGGCCCTTGAAACCATTCGCAATCGCATCGACCAATTTGGCGTCAGCGAACCCGACATCCGCCAGGAGAGTGACAACCGTATTCTGATCCAGCTCCCGGGTATTCAGGATCCACAGCGAGCCATTGCCCTGATCGGCAAAACCGCGCTCCTCGAGTTCAAGTTGGTGGCCGAAGATGTCAATCCGCAGACCGTGAAAGACGGGAAGCTTCCTCCCGGTGTGAAAATCTACCCGATGCGCCAGTCCAATACGGGCAAAACGCGGACGGGAGACAGCCAGATTGCCCTCCAGGATCGAACCCAGCTTACCGGGGCGACCATCACCAATGCTGAAGTTCACATCGACACGCAGTACAATACGCCTTATGTGGCGATGGATTTTGACGCCCAGGGAGCGAAGATCTTTGAACGGATAACCGGTGAAAACGTCAAGAAGCGTCTGGCTATTGTCTTGGATGGCATGGTCTATTCCGCTCCGGTCATTCAGGACAAGATTGGCGGCGGGAAGGCCACCATTACCGGCAACTTCTCCATGGAGGAAGCGCGCGACCTCGCCGTCGTCCTGCGTGCCGGGGCGTTGCCGGCGCCGGTGAAGATCCTCGAACAACGGACTGTGGGACCATCACTTGGTAAGGATTCAATTCAAAAGGGCATCCTCGCTTCCTTGGTGGGCGGCATTGGCATTGTCATTTTCATGATCGTTTACTACCGCTTTTCCGGGGTGATTGCCGATCTCGCCTTGATTCTGAATGTTATTCTGGTGCTGGCCGGGCTTGCCGCCTTCGGAGCGACACTCACCCTGCCCGGCATCGCCGGTATCGCTCTGACCATTGCCATTGCCGTGGATGCGAACGTGCTCATCTATGAACGAATACGGGAAGAACTGCGGCTCGGGAAGACCCCCCGGGCGGCGGTCGAGACCGGCTACGCCAGGGCTACCGTTACCATTTTAGACGCAAACATCACGAGCCTGATTGCGGCTGCCGTGCTCTTTCAATTCGGCACCGGCCCGGTGAAGGGGTTTGCCGTCACCCTCTCGATTGGTCTTATCGCCAATCTTTACACAGCGATTGTGGTAACGCGGGTGGTCTTCGACTATCTCCTGGTGCAGCGTCGCGTCCGCACCCTGAGTATTTAATTGGGGGAAAGTGATCAGTTATCAGTGACCAGTTATCAGTCTCAGTGACAAATAACGGATAACGGATAACAAATAACAAGGCGAAAAACTAATTCAACGGGATTGTGAGGGATAAGCGGCATGGAATGGATCAAGCCAGGTATTAATATCAACTTTGTAGGGTTGCGCTACAAGGCCTTCCTTCTTTCCGGCATCATCATTCTCCTCGGCATGGCCGTGTTGGCTGCCAGGGGTGGGCTGAACATGGGGGTAGACTTCGCCGGCGGCACCGTAATCCAGGTTCAGTTCACTAAACCGACCAATCCCGACGAGATCCGGAATGCTGTGCGGGAGCTCGTTTCCCAGTGCACGATCCAACAGATCGGCGCTGCCGACGCGAACGAATACCTGATTCGCGCCGACCTGATTTCCTCCGAACTGCAAAGCATTTCGCAGCAGGCTCAGGATGAGCTCTCCAAGACCTACGGAGAGGGGCAGGTTACGGTGCGGCGGGTGGAAATGGTCGGCCCAAAAGTCGGTGAAGACCTCCGGCAAAAGGCCCTGAAGGCCATCTACTATGCACTGCTCTTCATTGGTATCTATATTTCCGGGCGCTTCGAGTTCAAATGGGCGATCAGCGGGGTTATGGGCGGGGTGATGCTGGTCGGGATTTACTTGCTCGAAGCCATTGGCCTGAATGCCATTTATTTGATCATCGGCGCTCTCATCATCACCCTCCTGCTCTGCTGGTTCCTCAAGTTGCCCTATGCTCTCGGAGCCCTCCTCTCTCTGGTTCATGACATCCTGATCACCTTGGGGATCTTTGCTCTGACCAACAAAGAATTTACCTTGGAGGTCTTTGCCGCGCTCCTGACCCTTGCCGGCTACTCCTTGAATGATACGATCATCGTCTACGACCGCATCCGCGAGAATCGTCACAAGGATCGCAAGCAACCCTTCCACGAAATGATCAACGGTGCGATCAATCAGACGCTCAGTCGCACCATGCTGACTTCCGGCACCGTCCTGTTTGTGCTGCTCTGCCTTTTCTTCCTCGGAGGAACGGTAATTCACGATTTTACTTTTGCCATGCTGATCGGGGTCATCACCGGGACCTATTCATCCATTTTCGTGGCCAGTCCGATCCTGATTCTATACGAGGATCTGACCAAGGGAAAACGGGTGCTGAAGAAGGCGACAGCCTAGCATGCTCTTGAAAAATGCTCACTATCGTGACAAGCCTGTCACGATAGTGAGCATTTTCTTCTCTTCTCTTAGCATTTCCTGTGTTGAGAAGCTCTTTGCAGGAGCTCTTTGAGGAAGTTCTTCACGCCGTGCTGGACCTGATCAACGGGAGCTGATGATATCATGGCAAAGCCTTCAGTTCCTCTTGGTCTATTCCCGGCAAACGGAAAACCTGCTGCTGCGAGGGGTGCCGGATCATTTCTTCGTTGGTTTTTCGCCTGATTTCGTCAGAATTGCGCCAGAGGGTTTGCTCTTGCTTCCGGTTTGTGCCTGATCGGCTGGCGCCTTTCGCCCGATTTGCGCCTGATCTGCGCCTGATTTGCGCCTGATTTGCGCCTGACGCTCCTGCGCATCCACGTCAGGTGGGTGAATCTTGAGGACATACCGTGTGGCTCGTCCGGCACCGATCTTTTCCAGGTAGCCCCTCTCCTTCAAATCATCAAGCATCCGCCAGGCCGTGTCCCTGGACAGGCCGAGGTTCTGAACGCACCATGCGGTGGAGAGGTAGCCCCTTTCAGCCGCGCCCGTCAAAGCGGCATTTTGGTTTTCTGTCAGCTCCGGGTATGGGGAATAGGGTTCACCGGGCAATAGTCCAACAGCCACTCGATCAGTTTCGACAAACTTGGGTTGTGTTGTGAGCGTGACCGTGAACTCATCGTCGACCACTGCGAACCGAGGCATCTCGAGGCCATGCCGATGCATAACCTCCCGCATGCGACGAATGCCGCTGCCGCGCTCATCCATCAGTTCGAGCCAGGTCAATCCCTGGACAACAAGGGGATTGCGCGCCTTGGAGCGCCCTTCTCCCCGCCCGATGCGCTCGATTTTCTGATTGCCTGGCGGCGGACCGGGACTTGAAAAGACCACACGGTCGGCGAAAACCTCCACGGTGATCTTCACCCCTGCAGCCTCGTAGTCGCGATGGGCAACGGCATTGACGATGGCCTCCCGGAGGGCTTCCTGGGGGAAGACCTCGGCACTCACCCGACGCAAGCCTTCAACCTTCAGGGGTTGGGCCGTATTCCGCCGGATGAAGGCCACTGCCTGCTCAATGGCCGCCGGCAGCGGTTTATCCACGAGGATGCTGTCAAGGGGCCGGGCGTCACGTGTCTCACCCACGTAGGCATCCAGTTGAACACGCGCCTGGGGAAACGCTTTGGATGGGGACTTTGCCATGAGCAACACGGCGGCGGCGGTCGGACGATACTGGTTGTCTCCGGGGTCAAACCAGAGGTAGCCGCGTGAAACCAGTGCCTGGGTGATCATCTCGTCATTGAGCTTGTCGGGAGGCCTGTCCTCGGCGGCAGCCACCAGTTCTCTGACCAGGCCGGGATCGAGTTCACCTGAAGACAGGCTGTGAGCTCGTTGCCGTTCGAAATCCGACGCACACCTTAGAGTCTCCCGCGCCTGCTCGTTTTGTTGTGGGGTAGGCCCCGCTTCAAAAGTCTTTTCGAGGTACTCGATCAGTCGCAATCGAGCCTTCTTGAGAAGCTCATCCCGAGTTGCAAAGCGGCTATAGGTGTGGCCATCATGCCGCACTTCCGCGAGGAATGCTTTTTCCTTCTCGTCACGCTCAAATCCAGCGTCGCCTTTCACACAGACCAACGTCGGAAGTTTTAAGCTCTGTGCAAGGCGATATTCCTGATGCGTGGCCGACAGGCCGTCGGCCAGGGGCTGACCGTACTCTTTCCCCATGATCAAAAGGCAGACATGGCAACTGCGCAGGAGGTCGAGATAGGCCTGTTTGTTCGGCCTGAGCGGGGCGGGATACTCCTCGAACAGCCGGGGAACGGTACTGGAGGCGAGGAACGGGTCGGTCGCCAGCAGGCCCCCCAGAGCCGCTCGCTCCTCCTGGAGCTCCTTTTGCACGGAACTGATGAAGACCTTGAGTCGGATCATGACAGCAGCCCTTCCCGTTTTAGAAGAGCGATCAGCCTCCTATTGATTGACCCAAACGGCCATATTCTTGAGGTCGGCGAGGATTTTTTTGGTGACCGAGCCCTGGAAGAACCCTTTGATCCCGGTGGGGAGTGAATGGCCGAGGACGACGATGCCGATGCCTGCCCCACGGCAGTAGGAAAGAATCTCCGAGGCTGGCTTACCTTGGCTGGGCAGAATGGTGATCGTAATCTTTTCGTCATCAATTCCTTCCCGTTGCAGGAGGTCGTGTGCCTCTACAAGGAAGGGCTTCACCTGCCGGCCTTCCGGGGTTATCAACCACTTCTCCAATTCCGCCGAGATGAAGGTTGCCGGGGAGGTTGCCGGGCGCGAGATGGTCCGTCCAGCATGGAGCAGGGTGATCCTTACGTCCGTCCCGGAAAGCATGAAGCCGGCATGGTCGGCGGCTCCAAGCGAAGCCTGTTCATTGGTGATGCAGATGGCCGCCTGGGAAACACCGATGGTCCCTTCGGTCAGCCAGACGGGGTTCACCTGGCAATGATGGAGCAGACCATGGGTGGGATCGTTTGTAAGGAAGCTATCCAGACTACCGGTAAACCGCTTCTGCACCAGAACCGCATCCACCTTTTTTCGGTCGGCAAGAAGACAGGCATCTTTGGCAGTGCTCGCCTGCCTTTCCTGAACGTGTGCTTCAATCATGTCGTTTAAAAACCCTTCCCTGATAAGAACTTTCTTCGCTCGCTCCAAAATCGCACGAGTTTCCTGTTCCCGGGATTCGCTCAGTTGCTGTTTTCTCTTAAGGAGTTCCGGTGAAAGGAGTTTCCCCTTATAAGCGGGTGGCAGGGATGGGGGAGAATAGGAGAGGATAATGCTGATCGGGCTCCGATCGGGGTAAAGGCGCCTCAGGAATTCAACGGGTTTCAAGGCTTCTTCCGAGCCGTCAATGGGCAGCAGCAGGCACTTGGGCAAGGGGGGCATGGAGGCGACCTTCCTGTCAGATCAATTCATAGCCTTTCGACACTTCGTGCTGTTTTCCAACTTCGATGGTGAGATCATCCCACCCGGAGTTGTTCAGGAAGTCCCGAGAACTTCGGAGCACCAGGTCGGGTTGGTTATTGACCTCGCTCAGATGAGCAAAGAGAACGATCTGCAAAGCTTCATGGGTGATGCTTTGCAGCAGTTCGAAGGATTCGGCATTGGAGAGATGTCCGTGGCGACTGCGAATGCGCTGTTTCAAAGGGAGCGGGTAGGGGCCATTGAGCAGCAGTTCCGGGTCGTGATTGGCTTCCAGGATCAAACCATGACACGCCTGCAGTCGGGTCCTGACCAACTGGGTCGCAATCCCGAGGTCCGTACAGACCCCAAGCCGGTGAGCATCGTGTTCCAGGACGAAACCGGCAGGATCCTGCGCATCGTGAGATATGGCAAACGGTTTGATCCTCAAGTCGCCGATCACGAAGGAATTCCCAGGCTGAAACAGCTTGACGTCGGCTAATTGTCCGATTTCGGCAGGAAGATTGTCGAGCGTTCCCTGACTGAGGTACACGGGAAGGTCAAACCGGCGGCTCAGGGTGCCCAGTCCGCGTACATGATCGGTATGTTCATGGCTGATGACGACAGCGTCCAGTTGACCTGCCTTGACGCCGGTTAGCTCCAGACGGCGGACCAACTCTTTAGCGCTGAGACCGGAGTCCAGAAGAATCCTCGTCTTGTGACTGCAGACCAGGATGGCGTTTCCTTTGGAACCACTGGCAAGGGTTTGAAAGCGGAGCGACATGAGCACCTATCCATCAAGAGCGTCGTCTGCCGAATCTAGTGAGTCCTGTTCCACTGGGCCCAATAGCATCAGGGCCACCTGCGATTCCTGGTATACGTCTTCAAACCACTTCTGGATAGCCCCTGAAGTGACGCCATCGATCCTCTCTTGGACTTCCTCGAAGGGGACGTAGCGGCCGAAGAGGAATTCGTTCTTGGCGAGGCGGTTCATTCTGGAATCGGTGCTTTCAGCGTTCAGATACATACTGCCCTTGAGATACTCCTTGGCGGCGTGCAGTTCGGCTTCGGGTATGGGCTCCTTGAACAGTATTGCAAGCTGCTCATGAATGATGGCGAGGGTTTCCTGAACATTTTCCGGAGCCACTCCTGCGTAAATGCCAAACATTCCAGTGTCTTCATGGCTGTTAACAAACGAGAAAACGGAGTACGCGAGGCCTCGGTTCTCACGGATTTCCTGGAATAAGCGACTGCTCATGCTGCTGCCGAGAACCACATTGAGCAGATGGGAGAGGAAGCGGTTTTCATCAGACTGCGAAGGGCCGCGCATTCCCATGCACAAATGGACCTGCTCGATGTCCTTGGGAACTAATTTAATGTGGTAGTGATCGGTTGGCCTATGACGCTTGAGCGGCTGGTCGGGGTGGTTCAGCGTGGCCATGGTCGGCCCCACCAGATCGAGAAACCGCTCGTGTTCGAGGTTTCCGGCTGCCGCGATGACGATCCGTTCGGGCTGGAACATCCTGGACAAGTAGCGAAGGATGCCCTCACGATCGATGCCTTCCACCGCCTCTATGGCCCCATAAATAGGAAGCCCCAGGGGATTGTCCTGCCAAAACATTTCCTGGAACAGGATGTGGATGTACTCGTCCGGTGTATCCTCAATCATCCGGATCTCCTGCACGATGACCTGCTGCTCGCGGACGATTTCGGCGGAAGCAAAGACGGAATTGAGAAAAATGTCCGTCAGCACATCTACCACCAGCGGGAGATGAGGGTGCAGGACTTTTGCGTGGAAACAGGTCTGTTCCTTGGAAGTGAAGGCATTGACAAAGCCCCCCACCGCGTCGAGCTCTTTGGCAATGTCTCTGGCGCTCCGCTTCTCCGTGCCCTTGAACAACATATGCTCGACGAGATGGGTGATCCCGCGTTCTTCGCTCAGTTCATCCCGCGAGCCAACATTCACCCAGATGCCCGTAGACACGGAATGAAAGGACGGGATCCTTTCAGTCAGGACGCGAACGCCATTGGCGAGGACCGTTTTCTGGTACAACCTCTTTCCTCTCTCTAGTTCGATAAGAATTTAGCGCAGAATTCGGGGAGACCACAGTGCGGCCCTCGGCCACAACTCAAAAAAAGCTTAACCACGAAAAACACGAAGAGCACGAAAGAGTATTCATAAACGCTGTAAAAGTCCTTCGTGCCTTTCGTGTCTGGGCTTCTTCGACGCTTCCATCCAGACATCAGCATGGACAAGAATAGAGAGGCTCCCTACTCCCTACTGTCTCCCGGCTTTTCCATGGCAGCCTTGCGGCTTAACCGGATACGGCCGTCTTTGTCGATTTCGATGACTTTGACGAGCACCTCATCGCCTTCGTTGACGACGTCGGTGACTTTGCGCACCCGCGTGTGATCCAATTGCGAAATGTGGATCAGGCCGTCGATATTCGGCAGGATTTCCGCGAAGGCCCCGAAATCCGTGACGCGCACCACTTTGGCCATGTAAAGCTGGCCAACTTCAGGTTCTTGAGTCAAGCTTTTGATCTTGTTGATGGCTTTGTCACAAGCCGCCTGATCCGGGCTCATAACCACCACGCGGCCGGTGTCATCGACATCGATCTTGGCTCCGGTTTCCGCTACGATGGCGCGGATCACCTTGCCTCCCGGCCCGATGACATCGCGGATTTTGTCCGGGTTGATCTGTAAGCTGACGACTCGTGGCGCGTAGGGAGAGAGCTCCGATCGGGGTGTAGACAGAGCTTCGCGCATTTTTTCGAGGATATGGATGCGGCCTTTTCGGGCCTGTTCCAGGGCGCGGCGCATGATTTCCCGGTCGATTCCGGAAATCTTGATATCCATCTGCAGGGCAGTAATCCCCTTCTCGCTGCCCGTAACCTTGAAATCCATATCGCCAAAGTGGTCTTCATCCCCCAGGATGTCAGAGAGAATGACCACTTCGCTGCCTTCTTTGATCAAACCCATGGCCACTCCGGCCAAGGTGTCGGTCAGCGGGACGCCGGCGTCCATGAGCGCCAGGGTAGCTCCGCAGACGGTGGCCATAGAACTGGAGCCGTTGGATTCCAGGACTTCCGAGACGACCCGAATCGTGTACGGGAATTCACCATCTTTGGGCAGGGCGGTTTTCACGGTGCGTTCAGCAAGAGCCCCATGACCGATGTCCCGACGCCCCGGCCCTCGCAGCGGCCGCACCTCGCCGACCGAGAAGGGAGGAAAATTATAATGGAGCATGAAGGATTTGAACGTTTCGCCCGCCAGGGTTTCGATCTTCTGTTCATCGGACGAGGACCCGAGGGTGACCACGGCGAGCACCTGGGTCTCGCCGCGACGGAACATCGCCGAGCCGTGCGTCCTGGGGAGGATGCCCACTTCAATGGTGATGGGGCGGATCTCATCAAAACGGCGACCATCGATGCGTCGGTTTTCCTCAACCATCAGGCGCCGCACCGTCTCTTTTTCAAGATCTTCGAGAAGGCCCTTGATCTCTTTCCCCTGTTCCGGAAATTCGACCGAAAGCTCTTCCGCCACGCGCTGCTTCAACGCTTTCTTCCGGTCGCGACGGAGTAATTTCTCCGGCGTCGTGACAACCTGTCTCATCTCTTCGGCCGCGGTCTTCTTCAGCGCTTCGATCAGCCCGGCATATTCTATGATCTCAGGAGGAGCGTCTTTGACGGCTCCGATCATTTTCCTGAGCTCTTCCTGAGCGTCGAGGATGGGCAAAATGGCTCGATGAGCGGTATCGATGGCTTCGACGAGATCATCTTCGGAAACGAACTTTGCACCGCCTTCCACCATCACCACGGCATCCCGGCTCCCCGCGACGACCACGTTCATGTCGCTCTCCGCCAGCTGTTTCAGGCTGGGATTGATGATGAACTCGCCGTTTAAGCGGCCGACGCGAACCGCGGCGATGGGCCCCTGAAACGGGATGCGGGAAATATGCAAAGCTGCTGAGGCGCCGGTCATAGCGACGACATCAGGTTCATTTTCCTGATCGACGGAGAGCACGGTGGCGATGACCTGCGTTTCCAGCGCGTATCCTTTGGGAAAGAGCGGGCGGATGGGACGGTCGATCAGGCGCGAGGTCAGCGTTTCCTTCTCGCTGGGGCGACCAACTTCCCGTCGGAAAAAGCTGCCGGGGATGTGGCCCGCAGCGTAGCCCATTTCCTGATAATCGACCATGAGGGGCAGAAAATCAATGCCTTCCCGGGTCCGGTCCTCTTTGGTTGCGGTGACCAAAACCACGGTGTCACCATATCGCATTAAAACTGCACCGCTGGCCTGTTGGGCAACATGGCCGCATTCGATGGTCAGCGGACGTCCACCCACCTCTACTTGCACTGTGTGTTTCATGGCTGCTTCCATACACCTCCGGTGTGTGTTACGGACCCCAGCATCGCGAGTGGTCCGGCGGCAAAAGAAAAAGTGATCTAGCGGCGTAGTCCGAGCCGTTCTACCACGGTGTTGTAACGGTCGACGTTCTTCTTCTTGAGGTAGTTTAACAGTTGTCGGCGCTGCCCCACCAGCTTCAGGAGCCCGCGACGGGAATGGTGGTCCTTCTGGTGGGTCTTGAAGTGTTCGGTCAGATAAGTGATCCTCTCGCTAAGCAGCGCGATCTGCACCTCGGGAGATCCCGTGTCCGAGGGATGGGTTTTGAAGTCTTCGATAATTGTCTTCTTCTTGTCAGGGGTCATTACCACGGTTTGTCCTCCTCTATCTTAATGATGGTAGCGTGTTCTCTGTGGTGTCGCTTTCGCGTCGGAAAGCCGGTGCCACTGAATCATTTATGCCCGGTGATGCGAGCGTGTTCTCGGTATGGTCAGCGCCAAAGACACGCAAACGACGCTGTTTCTGACCGTTTTCATGAGGCCACCATAAAGCGATGAGTTCGTTGTTCCATGCTGCAACCAGGCGCACCGGGGCCTCTTGCTTCGGAAACCGTTCTTGAAAGTTGATTTCCAAAGCCGGGTCCAGGTGTCCATCCTGCAAACGTTTCATCGTTTCTCTACCGGCGATGGAGACCGATGGCAAGTGCGCCAGAGCCTCGTTCATTCCGATCAATTTCTGCTGCCAGCAGTTGCTGCGCTGGGCATTTCGAAGTTCCTCGAGGGATATGGCCTGACCAAGCGCAAAGCGTCCGCTCGCAAGGCGCCTCAGCTCACTTACGTAGGCGCCGCAATGCAAATCGCGTCCGATATCTGCAGCCAACTGACGGATGTAGGTGCCTTTGGAACAGTGAACTTGCAGCGTTGCTTCCGGCCAGTCAAACGATAACAACTCGATGCGGTGGATATGCACCCCACGGCAGGGCAAGTCGATCTCAATCCCTTTCCTGCTCAGAGCATAGAGGCGCCGCCCCTGCACCTTCACCGCTGCGTATCGGGGCACCTGCTGCTCATAAGTACCGTGGAAGCGGTCCAAGCATTGCTGCAGTTCGGCCTCGCAAACCGGTGGCCCGTCATAAACCGGGACGATCTTGCCGGTCTTATCCAGCGTGTCTGATTCGTACCCGAAATGGATCCCACATCGGTATACCTTGTCCTGTTCCAGAAGTTGATCCGCAATGCGTGTAGCGCGGTTCAGACAAAGCAAAAACACTCCCGTGGCAAAGGGGTCGAGGGTGCCGCAATGCCCCACTTTCTTGAGCCTCAATAATTTCTTGACCTCACTAACGATACTGAAGGAAGTGCGCTCTTCGGGTTTATCCAGAACCAGCATGCCACTCACCGTGAGCGACGGTCCTGCCGCGGAAACGGGCGGAGCCCTGTCGGGGGCTTGGGGTGGGCAGTGGCACATCACGTTTTCCATATCATGCGCTCGAGGTATGTCAGAGCTTCCTGGGTAAAGCGAGAGCGGATCGCCGGTAAGGTTCCCGAGATTTCAAAGGCTGCCGCATGCCGGTGTCCTCCTCCGCCTTGCCTCTGCGCAAAGCTCGCCACATCCACTTTGCCCTTGGAACGCATGCTGACATTTATTTTGCCTTCCGTTCCCTCCCGAAAGAGCATCGCCATCTCGACCGTTTTTACCGAGCGCAAAAAATTGATGAAGCCTTCGGCATCCGCGGGCGAAGCTGCGGTTTCGGCAAACATTTTCAGGCTCAGTTCAGCGGTGGCCAGGCGATCACCGGCGTGGAAAGAGATATTGGCAAGGACCATTGCCAGCAGACGGAGGCTTTCCACCGAAGCCGAATCGTACACCTGTTCGGCAATGAAGGCCGGATCGGCGCCGGCAGCCACCAGATTCGCTGCCATCTCAAGGACACGCTGATTGGTGTTGGAAAACCGGAAGGAGCCGGAATCGGCAAGCAGTCCGGTGTAAAGTGTGGTCGCCAGGTCGGCGTCGATGGCAATAGGAAGACTAAGGCACAAGTCATAAAGCATCTCGCAGGCACTGCTGGCCGACGTATTACTCCAGTAGATATTCCCAAAAGAGGCGTGGGCGATGTGATGATCGATGCTGATTAGAACTGGCACCCGCCCGATGGATTCCGCCAGCCCCGTTCCCACTCGGAGAAAGTCTCCGCAATCGACGAGAATGGCCACGTCATAATGCGCCGGCTCGAGCACGCGAGCGCCAATTAACCCTACCCCGGGCAGGAATCGGTAAGCCGTTGGCACCGGGTCCTGACAATAGGGATCAGCCTTCTTTCCCAGACGGTGAAGCAGGTGCGTCATGGAGAGGACCGAACCGATGGCATCGCCGTCAGGCCGGACGTGAGTGGCAACGAGGAAACGTTGACTGAGTTGGATCGATGCACCGATTTCCTGAATGACATCATGCTGTGGATTATTCATCCTGGTGTAACTCTTTCAGCAACCGCTCGATCCTATCACCATAGTCAAACGAAGCATCATAAACAAATTCGAGCTGAGGAACATACCTCATATGAAGGCGTTTACCCAATTCCTGGCGCATGAATCCCTTCGCCTTTTCCAGGCCGGTGGCAACGGCCTCCTTTCCTTCATTCCTCGGGGAACCCATGACGCAATAAAATACTCGGGCGTGCTGCAAATCTCCTGAGACCTTAATGCCCGTGATGGTCACTCCCTCAATTCGGGGATCCTTCACCCGACGCAGCAGCAGGTCGGCAATTTCCCGCTGCAGCAAATCCGCTATGCGATCACACCTCTTGTACGCGGTGATCATTATCGCGTCCCTCGAAAGCAGCGATCAGTGGTCAGTGACCAGTGATCAGAGAAGGTGCCACAAGAAGAGTCGATGCCGTTTGTCATGCTTGGTGAGCGCCAACGACATGATCGGAGCCACCGCCGAGGGGAATCAATTCCATTTCATGGCCCACGAGTTCAGCCAGATTGAGGGAATCCATGAAATCGACGACGCGGTCCAGGACCGAATTGAGGATACGACCGTCGCTCCCAATGACGGCGATACCCAGCGTCGCTCGTTGGTGTAGATCCTGATCCTCAACTTCTGCCACCGCCACGTTGAAACGATTGCGGCACTTTTCGATAAGGCTTTTAACCACCTTACGTTTGTCCTTAAGGGATTGGTTGCCATGGAGTCTAAATTGGATTCGCGCAATTCCGACCGTCATAACCACTTGGCTCTTAGCTGTCAGCTTTCAGCTCTTAACACTAAACCCTTATCGCTACCCATCAACCATCAACCATCAACCATCAACCATAATCACTGCCCTATTTACGCTCGCCATCGCTCTCAAGAACGGGCTTGACTTCTTTGAGCTCGTAAGCTTCGAGGATGTCATTGACCTTAATGTCATTGAAATTCTCTATGCCGATGCCACATTCGAAGCCCGCTTTGACTTCCTTCACATCGTCTTTAAAACGGCGCAGAGAACCGATCTTCCCGTCGTTCACAACAACCTGATCCCGCAGGACCCTTACTCGCGCTCCGCGTTCAATGCGTCCGTCCAGAACCTGACAACCTGCAATCATCCCGATCTTGGGGACATGAAAAGTCTGGCGTACCTCCGCTCTCCCGAGGACACTCTCCTGATAGACCGGTTCAAGCATCCCCACCATGGCGTCCTTGATGTCGTTCAGGAGCTGATAGATGATGTCATAGTACCGCACGTCTACGTGTTCCTGTTCGGCGAGTTCCTGAACCTTCGCATCCGCGCGCACGTTAAAGCCGATAATGATCGCTTTGGATGCGGAAGCCAGCATGACATCGGTTTCCGTAATCGCTCCTGTGGCGTTGTGGATGAGATTAATCTTCACTTCCTGGGTGGAGAGTTTCAGCAGGGAGTCGCTGATCGCTTCCTGAGAACCGTGGACATCGGTCTTGAGGATTATCGGGAGCTCTTTGATTTCCCCTTCTTTGATCTGGTCGTAAAGATTTTCCAGGCTGACTTTGGTGCTGCGCGAGAGCTCCTTTTCACGGAGCTTCACGAGACGGTGTTCGGCGACCATTTTGGCCTGTTTATCGTCAGTTATGACAACGAAATCGTCCCCGGCATTCGGCACGCCCGAAAACCCCAGGACCTCGACCGGTGTCGAGGGTCCGGCCTCATCAAGTTTTTGTCCCACGTCGTTAAAAAGGTTTCGCACCCGGCCGGAGTGCGCGCCGCAGACGTAAATATCTCCCGTTTTGAGCGTCCCTTCTTGAACCAGGATTGTCGCTACCGGCCCGCGACCCTTATCCAGTTTGGCTTCAATCACGCGGCCGCGAGCGGGCTTGTTGGAACTGGCCTTGAGCTCCATGATTTCGGCTTGCAGCAGAATGAGCTCCAAAAGTTCGTCAATACCCACGCGTTCCTTGGCCGAAATGCCGACCATGGCGACGTCTCCGCCCCATTCCTCAGGGATCAGGCCCTGTTCCGCAAGTTCTCGCTTGACGCGGTCGATATTGGCGTTGGGTTTGTCGATTTTGTTAATGGCCACAATAATGGGTACATTCCCGGCTTTGGCATGGTTGATAGCCTCAATGGTCTGCTGCATCACGCCGTCTTCGGCCGCGACCACCAGCACGACGATATCGGTGACCTTGGCGCCGCGGGCGCGCATCGAGGTGAAGGCTTCGTGCCCCGGTGTGTCGAGGAACACCACGTCGCCATTCTTGAGTCTAACGTAGTGGGCTCCGATATGCTGCGTAATGCCGCCCGCTTCTCCTTCGATCACTTTCGTGTCCCGGATGGCATCGAGCAAGGAAGTCTTGCCATGATCGACGTGGCCCATCACCGTCACCACAGGTGGTCTCAGCACCATGTCCTCAAGGCGGTCTTCTTGAATCTGTAAAATTTCTTCCTCCTCAAAACCAACTTTCTCCACTTCGAAATCAAATTCCGAAGCGAGCAGTGCTGCGGTATCAAAATCCATGGCCTGATTGATATTTGAGGGCAGTCCCAGAAGCAGCAGTTTTTTCAGCACCTCAGCCGCCTTGACTCCCATTTGATGGGCCAGGTTGGCCACCGTGATCGCCTCATCAATCCTTACGCGGCGCTTACCGACCTTGGGTACAGCCAGTTCGGGTTTGGACATCTCCCGAAGCAGGGGAAGTTTTTCTCTGCCTTTGAGGCGGCCGCGATCTGCCTGAGCGGCCAGTTCCTTCTTGGAATAGAGATCTTCGCGTTCGAAAACTTCCTTGCGCCCCACCGATCGCCGTTTCTTGTCGGCTGCCTCACGTTCGAATTCTTCCGCTTTCGGCTTTCGTTTGCGCGCAAGTTCCTTGAGATCGGGCTCTTCGGCTTTGACCTGCAACCGCGCCGCGATAGGGAGAGGCTCCGGCTCCTCTTCCACTTCTTCCTCGAGGATCAGTTCAGGAAGGCTGATGATGCGGGCGGGCTCGTCTTTACGGACCTTTTTTCGCCGCCGCTTCTTTGCCTTCTTCGGTTTTCCTTTATCCGCTTCTTCCTCTTCTTCAACCCCCTCCGCAGGAATTACAGGAACGGCTTCCAAAGGTGCCCCCGTTGCTTGAACTGGGGCGCTGGGAGCCGCTTGGGGGATGGGTGCAGGGCTCAATTCTGCTTGGGTTTTCAGATCGCGTGCTTCGACCTTATGTTCTTCCGGGTGTTCAATCGTGATCGGTGCGCTGGGAGCTTCCTTTTCCGCTGGAAGACCTGGGCTCTCGAGGGTGACGGACGCCAGGTCAGCTTGTGGGATAATGGCAGGAGAGGGTTCAATCACCGCTGCTTCCGAAGAAAGAGCGGTCTCGAGAGCACTTTCAGGTTTGATTCCTTCGACACTTTCCGGCGGCCGTTCACGAAGCGGCGAGGGGGCAATGGGCTCTGCTTCAGGTTCCGGGGAGGCAAGTCCCGCCTCAACCTTCGACAAGGGTTGAACGGATTCCATTTCGGCAGCGAGAGGGGGCTCCATACTTTCTTCGGGCGTAGCTGCCAGGGGCCCCACTTCTTCCTCCGTAACCCGTTTGCGCCTGCGAATAACTCCCCTGGTGATGCGCTTTTCTTCGATCATCTCCGTCCTTGCCTCAGCAAACTGCTGCCGAACCTTTTGCACGGTCAATTCAGTCAAAGTGCTCATGTGGTTCTTGACCTGAATCCCCAACTTCTGGAGCCGCTCAATCAGATCCTTGTTGTTCATTTTCAATTCTCTTGCAAGTTCGTGCACCCTCATGCGCGACATTAAAACTTCTCCCTTATCTTTCTCTACCATGTCGCCTCCAACTTAGTCGCGCTGCCGTCCCTGGCATCCACAAAGCCCCACAGGTGGGGAAGGGACCAGGATTATCGGCCCAGGCTCTCTGCCAGCCCCTTCGCCTCATTGCGAAAAGCCCTCTGAACTCGTTTGGTATAGCGCAGATTAGGCAAACAGCCTTGACATATATAAGCTCCACGTCCTTCCAGACGTTGCTTGCGATCCAGAACGACGGTCCTCTCCACAGGGCTGAGGGCGACGCGCAGCAGCGCGAACTTCGCACTCTTTTTGCCGCAAACCAGGCACGTGCGCACGGGTACGTGGGCTCTAGGCTCCAATTTCATCTCCTGAAAGATGTTCTTCCGGGGCCTGATCCTCAGGATTCAACTGATCGGGAACTTCATCCTGGTCTGCCGGGAGCTCCGCTGCGTCCTCCGCCTCCCTTGCTGCTGCAGTTGCTTCCCGAACGAGCAGATGTCTGGCTTCCTCAACCATAGTCTCAAGAGCTGACTGAGAAACGTGAGTCACGTCCTCCAGTTCCGTCAGGCTTGCGTCAGCAAATTCTTCCAGCGAAGTGACGCCGGCGTCGTAGAGACGGTCAGCCATCTCCTCGGTCAGCCCTTGGAGACGCAATAAGGACTGGTAGCCAGCTTGCTTTTGGCGGTTGTAGCGACTTTCGCTCTTCACATCAATCCGCCAGTTTGTAAGCTTGGAGGCCAGGCGGACGTTCTGCCCCCGTTTCCCGATAGCCAGGGAGAGCTGATCGTCGGGGACGATCACTTCCATGTTGCGATTGGCCTGGTCGATGATAACTTTGGAAATAATGGCCGGAGCCAGAGCATTCACCACAAATTTGGCCGGATCCATGTTCCAGGGAACGATATCGATTTTTTCACCCCGCAGTTCCTGGACCACATTCTGGACGCGGGATCCTTTCATGCCTACGCAGGCGCCCACCGGATCCACGTCCGGGTTCCTCGAAACGACCGCGATCTTCGCTCGCGAACCGGGTTCCCGTGCGGCATTGATAACGCTGACAACGCCGTCCCCGATTTCCGGCACTTCAAAGTGGAACAACTGGATCAGGAAGTGGGGGTGGGTTCGACTGAGAATGACTTGCGGTCCCTTGCTGATCTTCTTCACTTCCAACACGAAAGCGCGAATCCGGTCTCCCTGCCGGAAGATCTCCCTCGGGATCTGTTCTTTGGCGGGGAGGATCGCTTCGGTTTGGCCCAAATTGACAACGACCCCTGATTTGTCCGCTCGCTGCACGATGCCGTGAACGATATCGCCCTTCCGCCCTTTGAATTCTTCGTATACCACTTCCCGCTCGGCATCCTTCATCTTCTGGATGATGACCTGCTTGGCCGATTGGGCGGCAATACGTCCCAGGGTTTCCGTATCCATGCGGATGCCGAGTTCATCGCCCAGCTCACTTTCCGAGTCCATCTGGCGAGCGTCTTTCAGAGAGATCTGTTTTTCCGGGTCCGTCACCAGCTCAACGACTTCCTTAAACTGGAAGGCCTCGATTTCGCCGAACTCTTCGTTAAAGGTTACGTCAAGGTCGAGTTTGCCGCCGTATTTTTTCTTGATTGCCGACTTAATGGCTTCTTCCAAGGTGTGAATCAACGTTTGCCGGTCGATACCTTTTTCCCGACTGACCTGATCGATCAAACGCTTGAGTTCACCATTCATGATTCTCGATCTCCTCGTCTGTTACCAGACAGACCTGGCGCATGGAAATAACCAGCTTGTGCAATATTCTAGAGGTTCAGAGATTCAAAGTAACGCAACCGAGCCCGTTCCAGAAGGTTAAATGGGATGTCGAAAAGGTGACCATCACAGTCAACGGTGATTCCTTCAGGTCCGGCATCGATCAGTTTTCCCTTGAATTTGCGCCGGTTATTAATGGACGTACTGGCTCGTACGTCGACGATGCTTCCTAAATGTCCTTGAAAATGCTCCCACTTGCGCAGTGGCCGATTCAACCCCGGAGAAGAAACCTCGAGGTGGTATTGATTGGCAATGAGATCGGCGACGTCCAGGAGATCCCCCACAACCCGACTTACCCGAGCGCAATCATCCACCGTAATCCCATCCTCCTGGTCAATAAAGAGACGCAACACCCATCCATGGGGTTCGCAGCGATATTCGACCTCTACCAGTTCCATTCTTTCGGCGCGAATGACCGATTCCACCAATTGCCAGATCGCAGCGATAAGTTGCGTGGTCTTATTCGCATCTTCAGCCATGGGCACGGTGCTCCGAACACCTGAGTAACACCTTTATAAACAAAAAAAGCGGGTAACATACCCACTTCTGTTAGTAGACGCGACAATTATTTAGGCCCGACTTAACCAGGGCTCTCTTGTAATAAGAGTCTATCTAATAGTCCTGCCATCCACTAATCGAAGTCGCCGGCCTTTGCCCATACACCCGGCCGGCTGCCACCTCAAAAAGGGAAGCCTTCTTTACAGAAGGAGCATCTTCCAGACTGGAGCGGGCAACGGGATTCGAACCCGCGACCCCAAGCTTGGGAAGCTTGTGCTCTACCAACTGAGCTACACCCGCTCGGAAGCCTTTTAATCTCTCGAACACTAAACGATCCCAGGGAGGGAAGTCAAGTCCAATTTGTTGTTAGATGTGCGTTTGAGTCAAGCCCCAAAGGCGAATCCTGCCTTGGGAAGAACCGTTGATTCTTGACGTAACAGAGAAATGGTCGGCGTTTGGGTCCGTCCAAAAATAACTTGCTCTCATATCATGACCTATTTACCAACCATGAAGGACACGAAGCTCACGAAGAAAACACTTCGTGTCCTTCGTTTTCTTCGTGAGCTTCGTGGTAAAAGAAGAAGTCTATTTTGGACATCACCCATTGGAACGGCGCCTCATGCAAAAGTCCATTGACATCATTCCTGCGAAGGCTATTATCCGGTTTCTTCAGTAGGGGCGACCGGCTGGTCGCCCCTACCGGCTTGCGCGGGGGTGACCTTCTCCGGGCTTGGCGCGAACTTCAACCAGTTGATGACTCAGGAAAAAAATGGCAGGAGGTCTTAAGGAAATGAGCGAAAGTGCGAGGCGCCTCGCACCTCATCATAGCAAGCGTTGGAAGCTGTTGAGAGCGGTGAATGCCCTGGGCGGATTGTTCCCCGAGGATGGTTTTTCCCTGCTGACCCTGGATGAAAGCGCCCTCATCGACAAAGCCCGCAGACAAACCGGTCTTGATGATTTTGGCGATGACTTGCTTTTTGAACGGCTTGGAATCCTGCTCCACTCGTTCAAACATGATGCACACCTTAATTTCATTGGGCGAATCTGCGTGTATAGTGACATCCTGCGGGTGTTGAGTAATCGTCTGCGTCTGGAGGAAGATCGCAAACGTAACCCGGCAATTGCCGACGAAATGATCAGGCGTCCCCTCTTCATCACGGGTCTTCCAAGAACTGGCTCGACGCTCTTGCATGCCCTGCTCGCCCAGGATCCTGCCAGTCGAGCGCCCAGAGTCTGGGAGGTAATGCATCCGTCTCCCCCTCCCGAAACGGCCACCAGCGACTCTGACCCGCGCATCTCGCAGGCTGACAAGGAGTTGAAGTGGGTCGATGTTCTGATGCCGGGCTTCAGGACAGCCCATCTGCTCGATGCCCGACTGCCCCAGGAGTGCATCGCGATCATGGGTCACTCCTTTATGAGTTACGTCTTCGAGTCGATGTACTTCGTCTCTTCCTATCGCATCTGGCATGAGGACCGGGATAAACTTCCGGCCTATGAATTTCACCGAGAATTCCTCCAGCATTTGCAGTGGCGGTGTCCTGGATCCCATTGGGTGCTCAAGGCGCCCAGTCACTTACTGGCCTTGAAAGCGCTCTTCCAGATCTACCCCGATGCGGGGGTTGTCATGACTCATCGTGATCCCCTCAAAGTCCTCGCCTCCTGTGCAAGTTTTGCCGAAGTCCTGCGAGGGCCCTTCACCGAGTGCCTCGACCGGGATGAGCTCGGCGACGAAGTGGCGCGACGCTGGGAGAAGGGAGCTCGTCTCGGCATCCAGTTTCGCCAGGACCGAGCCTCTTTGCAGGGACGCTTTCTTGATGTGTGGTATGCGGACCTGGTGAAAGACCCGATGGCGGTGGTCCGAGGGATATACGACCATTTTGAAATGGTGCTGACGAACGAAGCAGAGCGTGCCATGCTGCGATTTCTGGCGGCAAACCCCCAACACAAAAGCGGTGTGCATCGATACTCTCTGGAAACATACGGTCTGAATCGCGAAACCGAACGGCGCCGCTTTCGATTTTACACCGATCACTATGGAATCGAGCTCGAATAGTGCCAACAGGTTCTCGACCAGACCCTCAGTCAGTATTATATTCATTCAAATGTTTTGACGCGTGCGGAGAATGAGCCATCTTTTCGCTGCTTGCAGTTAGTGACAGTACGTGATCATGAAAGGTGAGGATGGGTTTTCTGTCTAATATTAGTCCAATGCGTCGCCTCAACTCAATTCTTTTGATCGTTGCCGCGGCCTTTCTTTTTTGGATGCTGAAGGAAATCGGCTGGGCCGACGTCGGCCATCAGTTCCTCAAAATAGGATATTACTGGCCCTTGCTCTTGACCCCATATTGCCTGATGAACTATCTCGGGGCGGTCTCGTGGGATTGCCTTTTACTGACCAGAGAGAGCCGTCCTTCGCTGACCCGCCTCTTTTTCCTCCGCCTGGCCGGGGAGTCCCTCAATCAGCTTACGCCGACTGCGTCAATGGGGGGCGAGCCCTTTAAGGCCTTTCGCTTGCAGGCCGGAGGGGTACCGTGGGAAGAAGCGGCGGCCTCAGTGGTCATCCAGAAGGGCATTGGAGTGATGAGCCTTGTGCTGTATATCTTTCTGGGATTGGCTTTGACTCCCTTTCTGTTGCCCGGGGCTGGGGCTCAACTGGGTTTTCTCAGTCTCGGAGGCCTGCTCCTGGGAGGTCTGGCCCTGGCCTTCATGATCGTGCAGCGCCAGAACCCTTGCGCCTCGGGAATCCGGCTTCTGGAGAAATTCGGTCTCTGTCCGGCAAAGCTCAAAGCTAAGGAAGCGGAGTGTGTTCGCCTGGATGCGTGGTTGGCGCAGTTTTATCGGGAACATCCCGGCCGTGGCCTGCTGGCCTTTCTACTTTTCTTCCTGAGCTGGCTGGTTCACGGGGTGGAGGTCTATCTGTTTTTTTGGCTCATCGGCCATCCCATCACTTGGGTTATGGCCCTCTGTCTGGATGCCCTGGCGGTGCTTTTTGCCGCCTTGGGCTTCATGATTCCCGCCTCAGCAGGGGTGCAGGATGGGGGTACGATTCTGCTCTCGCTCGGGTTTAACCTTGGGGCCGCGCTGGGCGTGACTTTCAGCATCGTGCGCCGCCTCCGGGAAGCTTTCTGGCTATCCCTGGGACTCCTGGTGGTCGGTCGGGAAAATTCACGGACTGCCTGTCCGGAAGCGAGCTAGTGGCCTCTCCTCGAAATGGGGCCCTCTGAATCATCCCCTGGAATGACCGAACCGACATCGCTGTTAAAAGCTGGTGGCACCTTTTCATCCAAAGCTGATTGCCATGCCGCCTCACTTCAGGCTCTTGACCGCTTTCGGATAGAACCGGTGATCCTGCCCCGTGGTTGCTCGCCGGGCTCATTGGCTGGTTATTCCTTCGGTGTTTTTGTGAGCTGTCTTGCTCGCTGCCTTTTCCGCCCTCTTTGCAAGTAGTTCACGTACGGTAGGTATTAGATCATTGGGAATCTCCATGAATGTCTGTGAACGATCCTCCCATGCTGCTTCGTCTTCTGCCATAGCTTCCTCTTCTGATTGGCTCTCATAGTGGGCGAGAACTCTCCTTACTCGATCTTCATCCCAGCCTTTGGGGAATCTGCTTTGTTTCATGCTCTTCACCTTCCTCGACGTCGGCGCCGATATGCTTTAAGTGGGTTGCCACTCAGTTCATATGCAGTGATCACAAAAACGCTGTCAGGTTCAGGATCAGGGACATATATCACCCGAACATATCGCCCCGCTCTCGTCTGCCCTATAGCAATGCGTGAGCCCTCCTTGCCGGGACGATCCTCACCTGCATGAAACAGCACGTCTTCGACCTCATCTTCAGATACGTCATGCTTGTATAGGTGAGGCAAATCTGTCCCTGGGTCAACGTAGAAACGAATCTTCATCAGTCAAACCCTTGGCTTGTCACGTTGGCTTAGTGGATCCATAGCACTGCATGCGCTCGTTATGCAAGACATCTCCACAATCCGATCCTGCCGGTAGAATGGCGTCCCAACCATCGGTGAAAGCCGGTTTCCCAAGATCGACAACGAAGAGCGGCAAACTGATCTGTAAGAGCAAGAAAAGGGCATTGCGCACGACCATTGCAGTGGGGTCTCCTTAGCAGGCTTTCATCACGTTACGCTCTTTGGTCCGGGGTGGCCTTGAATGGTGTCATGCCCGACAGGATGGCGGGGAGAATAACGATGGCGGGCAGCAGGACGCACAGGCTTCCCGCCCAGGCCACGAAGCCGAGGCTGAAGATGCCCCGATGATGAGAGACCATCAGCGCGCCAAAGCCGATGGTGGTGCTCAAGGCGGCCAGGATCACCCCTTTGCCGGTGCTGAAAGGCAGATGCCCCGGAAGCATTCTTCCCTCTCGCCAACGGTACAGGACGATTACTCCATATTCCACTCCCGCGCCAACCACGAGGGGCATGAACATGCTGTTTGCAAGGTTAAACTGAGTCTCCGCCCACCCCATTATCCCTAAGGTCCAAAGAGATCCCAGGAACAGCGGCACCAGGGCCAGGAGGGTGAGCAGCAGATTTTGAAAGGTGCACAGGAGCAGGATGAAAATGGCAAAAACCGCGTAGATGGAAGCCTTGGCACAGGCGCTCTTGAAAGCCTCGGCAAAAACATAAAGGGATACCGGGTTGCCGATCACCTCCGGCTCGACGCTCTGAATGTCGTGAATGAAGCGGCCGAGGGTGTCCTCCTCAAAAATGGATTCCTTGGGATAGATGCGAAGCAAATAGGTGCCATTCTGAAGAAACCAGCCCCTCACTACAGCAGGTAAGTCGTCCACCTTCATGGCAGTGGTATTGGCGCTCTTACTGATAACATCCCACTTGTTTTGCAAATCCTCGGCAAAGGCCTCCCGATATGTGAGAAGGCCTTTTTCAGAACCAGGCGAGTTGGCAAGGGCGTCGATGATGTCTTGAGCAAGAGACCTAACGCGAGCCATCTGAGCGACAATGGGTTTTTCAGCGCCCCAGCGGTCAGCCTGATCCTCCTGCATCTTGAATCGGATGCGGGCCAGGACATCGATAAACCCGCCGACATCATTCGGCTGATTCTTCAAGAGATCGATGCTTATTGCAGGAATCTTGGGGGCTAAGGCATGGAGTATGGGGATTTTTTCCTCCTGGTTCTCCGGCAGGAGTGAGAAAACGGTCTCAACCTCGGCGACCGACGGCAACTTTTCCAACGCCTTGGACTTTGCCATGGTTTCCGGAGGTGATGAGGCAAAAGCAGTGGCAAATAATGGAGAACGCTTGGCGTTCTCAATAAGCGCCTTTTCCCACACAACCGATTCTGCATTCGCGGCTTGCAGGCGCAAAGGGTTGGGATCGAAGGAGACCTGGCTGCCGCTCCAGATGCAAAGAAGGGTAAGGATTCCTGCCCCTGCGAGGATCATTCGTGCCTGATTGGGCCTAAAGGATAGCAAGTCCCTCGCGGATGGTGAAGCGCAGGGAAGCAACGTGGTTTTGGGTTTTCCTGGCCAGAGCACGGTCAGCGCCGGCAGCACCGTAAAAGTAGCCAGCAAGATGAGCAATATCCCCATCCCTGTGACCAGACCCATTTCCACCAAGCCCCTGAAGCCCGTGAAAATCAAGGGTAAAAAGGAGAGCACACCACTCAATCCCGCGACTAATATCCCAGAACCTGAACGTTCATTAACCCGCACGATCGCCGACCGAATATCCCCACCTCCGAAGCTCTCTTCCTCCTCGAGGCGGGCGAGCCAGTGGATCCCATAATCCACACCCAAGCCGCAGAGGATGGGTGCGAAGACGACGGAAAGAATATTCAGATGGCCGATAAAAAGAGTGACCCAGCCGAATGTCCAACAAAGCCCTATGATGAGCGAGAAGATTTCGAGAAGCGGGCGGCGAAATCCGCATAAAAAAACCACCATGAGTATAAAGACACCCACGAGAGAGATCCAGGTGGCCACGGTCATATCCGCCGAGACGGTGTTGACCTCATCATTTTTCAGAGCCTCCTGGCCGGTCACGCCGGCCCCTACCCCTGGAAAAAGCGCTTCGGTCTCGCGCAACATCTTCCTCAACAGGGTCAGAGCCTCCTGGGTCTCGATGAAACCGCCTCCTCGTGATTGGGGGACTACGAATGCAAGCAGGTAACGCTTGTTTGCTTCCCAAAAATAACCGGCCAGATTCGGATCCCAGGAAGTGTCCTTAAAAAAGGACGACCATGGCGACCTAAACGCGGGCGACCCGTGGAGGTGGTTCAGCATCCCTTCGAGGGTTACGGTGAGAAAGCTCAGATCGAAGGGCTCTTTCTTCCCCTCGGATTCTCGGGGAGGTTTTGAGTCATCCAGAAAGCTGGTGAAAAGTTCTCCTACCATGCGAGAAGCCATTTCCTGGTTGATGAGCTTCAGAAAGCCCAGCAAATCGGGCTGCTTGGAAATTCCTTGGAGCAATCGGTAATGCTCATCGATTTTGTTTCCGAGATTCATCAATTCCTGCTGGTCCAGATAGAGCAACTGATAGGACTTGAACGAGTCCGGATCCACCCGGTAAATGATATCTCGGAAGTGAGAGTCGTCTTCTTGGATGCGTGAAGAGAGCTTGGCGATGAAGGAGACTGCCTGCTCCGGCGTGGGAGCTTGAATGACGACGGAAAAAGTGTGCTCTCCCCCTGGCCTGAATGGGTCTAACTTCTTGCTCAGGGCGATCAAGGGATGGTTTGCCGAGATCATTTCCAGTTGATCGGTTACCATCTCAAGCCTCGTGGCGGCTAAAACAAGCGATGCTGAAGCCACTGCTACGGCAATGCCCAAAACCAGTCGCGGCCGAGTCAAAACCCATGATATCCAAAGCTGTAACAGTCGTGATAACCAATTCATTGTTGAGTTACATTCCCTCTTCTGTCGGGCTGAAAATTGTCTCATCAGGCTTCCAGATCACCAAATCACCCGTCTCTTTCCGAATACAACCAAGGCCATATAACATAATGCTAAAATTATCTGAGGTCCATAGGCGTGCTGAGTACGATAAATGTGGACTACACCTTTTAGATAACTATAATGGCCAAATTGCTTCAGGCCCGGCGCTCATTCAAGCTCAATGAGCGGGGACAACAGGGCCTCGCGCTGAGGCATGCGGCAAGGGTGGAGGAAATTTGCCGGCGTTGTCGGGTGGCACAACAATTATCAGGAGGGAGAAACTATCGTGAGATTCAAAACACCTTGGATTGTTGGTCTCGGAATGCTTATGTGTCTGTTTTCGGGAATGGCGTGGGCATCAGGGGCGATTGTTTATGAAGTCGATTCTCCCAGTACGGGCACGGCTTCGGCAGGGTGGGCGGCACTTGCCAAGGACGCTTCCACGGCCTTCCAGAATCCAGCCGGGATGACCCGGTTGGACCGCTCACAACTGCTGGTAGGCGTCCAACCGGTAATTGTGACCTCGGAGTTTAACGCCGGCTCCGGCACCACGGTAATGGGCGGTGGCGGCAATGCGGGCATGGTCCTGCCCTCGGGAGGCGGTTATTATGTGTATAGCGCTTCCGACCGTCTGAAGCTGGGCATCAGTCTGCTTTCTTATTTCGGGGCGGCGCTTGATTACGGCGACACCTGGGCGGGCCGTTACCGGGTTGAAAAGGTCGCTTTTATCACCTCCACCATTGCTCCCTCCCTCGCTTATCGAATCAACAGCTGGCTGTCCGTCGGAGCCTTGCTCAACATCACTTATGCCTATTTCAAGACTGAATCAGCGGTCAACAACCTTGTCGGACCCGACGGGCAGGTCACTTATAAGGATAGTAATGCTGGTGTCGGGGGTGGGGCAGGCTTGCTCATCGAACCGACAGACAGCACCCGATTGGGCGTAACCTACTACTCCCCGGTCAGTATGAACTTCAGTGATACGCCGTCGTTCAGCGGCCTGGGACCGGTTTTGGGCGCGCTGTTTACGGGGCGTCCACTGGGCCTGACCTATACCATACCCCAGTGGCTCATGGTGAGCGGCTACCAGCAGGTCACCGATAACCTGGCAATTATGGCGAATTTTGGCTGGCAGGACTGGAGCCAGTTTGGCAGCGTGGATGTGTCTTTACAAGCTGACGTCTCGAGACCGACGAGCTTTACGGCAAATCTGAATCTGAAAGACACCTGGCATGGCGCCCTCGGGATGCAATATCGGATCGGCAAACCTTGGCTTCTTTCCCTCGGTTTTGCCTATGACAGTTCCCCCATGACCGAAGAGAACCGTTCGCCTTCTCTCCCCTTTGATCGCAACTGGAGGGGCGCCGCAGGCATCCAGTACGAGTGGAACCCCAACCTGACCCTGGGTTTTGCCTACGAATATATCAACCTTGGATCTGATAGCATCAATAAGTCCGGTGGTCCCATCATTGGTAGTTTGGTTGGGGACTATGGTCCCAACAACATCAATGTGATTAACCTGAACATGGTCTACAAGTTTTAGCTGTTCAAAATTCTATTCTTCTCCGTACTACATAAGGTTCAAATTGCTGAAGCTTTTATATGAAATTACTCCCGTCATACCGGCGAAAGCCGGTATCCAGGCTATTCTTCTGGATTCCGGCGTACGCCGGAATGACGCAGAGGACTTTCATGC
>JADGQM010000216.1 GCA_017881795.1 Syntrophobacteraceae bacterium | reverse complement strand
GGGCACCCGCGCTGCCGGTGGGACTCTCCTTCTGCCAGTTTCCACTCGGTGATGTCCCTCGCAGCGTGAACAAAGCCGATGATCTCACCTTTTCCATTGAAAATCGGGTCCACCGAGACCAGGAACCAGGCGTCCCTTCCCTTGTCGTATATCTCTTCCTCCTCGTGCCTTCTTGTCGCCAGCGCCTTTTCGAGAAGAGACCTTTGAAAGGGCTTCTCCGTTCCTCTCATCAAGGTGTCGCAGGTGTTCGCCAGAATCCGGTCGGGAGGGAGATCAAAGAATGAAACCGTCGCGCGATTGACCCGGACGATTCGAAACTCACGGTCCATCACCGTGATCAAGTCTGGAATACTGTCAAAGGTTGTCTTCCACTCGTCAGCGGCTCTCTGAAGCTGTGCTTCGCTTTGGCTCAGTGCAAGGTTTGCCTGCCGTCGCTTCCTCAGGTTGAAGACCAGCGCAGCAATCAGGAGAGCCTGCAGGATCAAAGCCGACAAAAGCCCGAGGATTTGCCATCGGTATGTTTCCCATACCGAGAAGTCCTTGTAACGGATGACGCTCCCAGGTGGAAGGCGCTCTTCGCTGATTCCCCAGCGCTTGAGCTGGCGCCAGTCAAAGATATACTCGTCCGCTTTTTCCTCCAGTGGTTCAATGGCATCGGGTCGTTCTCCGGACAGAAGGCGCAGCGCTAATTGCGCGGTCTTGTCTCCCAGCCTTGAAAAACTGTACACGCGCGCGCCTACCATCCCCGCACCGATGAAATTCTCTGATGTGCCGTAGATGGGCGCCTTTGCAACCTCGGAAATCATCGATAGTGCCTGGTGGGGAAGGAACGCATTTCCGTCGCCATCCTGGTAAAAGGTCACGTAAAAAATGAGGGAGTGTTCCGGCAGCGCGGATGTCCTCCGGAGGAGCTCCTCCATAGGAAGTCCGGAGAGGTAAGAGAATTTTATCCGATCAGCAAATCCCCGAAAGGCGTTTCGTGCCAGCGCTTCAAGGTTTCGATCCATCTGCGATGCGCCCGACACCACGAAAACTTCGCGAACATTCGGGTGCAGCCCCAAAGCGAGATCCAGGGTGCCCTCCATGTCAAACCTGCCCGTCACCGTCGCGGCACGGGGCCCTAAAGTATGATCATCGAGCAACCGCGTGTCCAGCTCAACGAATAGCACGGGTATTCCCTTGAAGAGCTCGTCTCGATACTTCTCCAGGAAGTCGAGGGAGGGACGCAAGACGGCAATGATCAGGTCGATATTCTGCCCGCCATACTTCTCCCGGTAGAGATCGACGAGTTTATCGAAGTATCGTTCGTTAGGAAACCTGAGGAGGTCCATGCTCTCGGAATAGAAATCAAATTGGTAGGCTTGAGATGCTTTCAGAGATGACCGAAGGGTGTTGTCAAAATAGAAGAATCCGGGAAAGTTGCTTTCATAAGGAAAAAGGATCAGGACCTTCTTGGTCGGCGCCGATGCCCATAGCTCGCAGGAAGCGAAGAGGCAGACCGCTCCCGCTAAGATAGCGAATAGAGCCTTTAAGGCATAGCGTGGAGATCCTCTCAAGGTGCCGATTCTCCATGAATAGGAGATGTAATTTCTAATTTTCCAATCTTTCGACAATGGAAACTCCCGTAGTCTTCTCCGTCCCTTCGTCTAACCCCTTGCACTCTTGAAGGAACCTCGAAATCTTACTGTATTAATAACACAGGTTTTCAGTACATTTCCATAAAATGAAGGGACCATAATCCCATGATATCATTCCCCCAGCCTGATGCGGAGCGGGTCTACCGAGCCATCCCCGCAATGTCGCGCCCGCCGCCCCCTCCGATTGTTGGTGATCATGCCCCGGACGTTGCTCGACGGCACCATTGGACCAGGGTCCAATAGACACCACCTCATTCCTGGTGATACAGAATTTTGCTGAGACGCATCTTTTGTCGAGAAACTTAGTAAAGGTCCGTACAATAAAGTGACCACCATTCTGACGCGTCATTCCGGTGACAACCGGAATCCAGAAAAACTGCCTGGATACCGGCTTTCGCCGGTATGACGAGCTGAATGCGGACACCCATTTCCGCGGTACAGTACTTAGTGAAGGCATGGGAGCAGTGTTCGTCGCCTGTTGTCCCGGGTGCAGAGGAGAAAAACGTGAACTGGACGCATGTCACAGACAGAGGGATGGCTGGAAGGACCCTCTCACCAGACGGAGGCTTCCCGATGAGAGTGAGCTCGACGCGGATATCCAGGACCGGTCCAATAAGGAGTCTAGCACAAATAAGCTGAACACTTTCTTCTGTCGTTCGGGAAGTGCGCAATTCAATAGGGGGGTTATTGGGGTCCGAGGCATTTCTGGGATAACCGCACATGATCCCAGGGTTGCCTATCAACATATCCAGAACAATTCGCATATGATCTGGCTCAAGAGGCTGATTCACCACATTGGCAAGGACTGTGGAATTCCGCAAATGCGCAATCATGGAGAACTTCAGGCTGATTTCCGAAGATGGGAAACTTGAAACGTCACCTGCAGACAATGTAAAGTCAGACCAATCTTTCTGCCTGTTATTGGCAGGGTGGAATTTCCTCGCCTTGTTGAAGATTTGAATCGGTAGTCTTCAAAAAACTAATTTTCACAATCTAATCTCCAGTATTGACAAAATCTGCCGCCTCGATAAGGAAATTTTATATTTCAAAAATTAATAAGATTGTCCCGATAAGGCCAAACCACCCGTGAGCATGGGACGGAAAGCGGCGGGTCTTGCGACAAGATGGTCGAGCTACCGAAGGATGAATCGATGGTAGATTCGGCTTTTGTTGTTTGTACTTGCTTTTGTTCTCTGTGCTTAGTGCGCCGCAATGGGTCGGGTGCGATTGTTCCCTTCCCAATGAAACCTCAGAGCTCCTCGGAATCCTGGAAGATCCCAAGAATACCTTAGCGATCTTTACGGATCGCTTCGCATTTTCTTTCCAGCAATCGCCCGATCTTGTGTTTACTGAACAATGTAAAGAAGAAAAATTTTTCACACGTGAAATCGACTTAGATGTTGTCTTCGCAGTCTGTATGCGTTGTTAAAAAGAGTCCCACCACATTTCATCGGATCATTTCAAAAGATTATCCTTAATGAAGGAACGGATCTGAAAAATCCGACAGAGAAAGAGGAGGGGGACGATGAAAAAGTTAGTGGTAATGTTACTTACAATATTTATTGTTTCCATGATCTGTGTGTTGCCCTGTTTGGCTCACAATTTGATTTACGGATGCTACCAAAAGAACAATGGTCAATTAAGGATCGTTAAGCATGCTTCTGAATGTAGGAACTCTGAAGTATTCATTCACTGGAATGAAGTGGGGCCACAGGGACCAGTAGGCCCCCAAGGACTTCAAGGCCCAGTTGGACCACAGGGACTAACAGGAGCAAAAGGTGACACCGGACCAGCAGGTCCACAAGGTGCGACAGGTCCAGCAGGTGAAAAGAGGGCGTGATCATTGGACCCCAGCAGCCCGGAGCAGTCTCAGCTAAGATTATGCCGCCATCCGCTACTGGGCCAAGCATGGGAATACTCGGACCGACTAGACCTCCAGTGAATGTTGAAACATTAATTGTCTTCTGCGCCTTGCTCTCCATTGACTCCTCCTTGACTGATCAAATTCCCAAGGTCAATACCATCTCCCACACACCCATGTCAGGAAAAGCTGAAAATGTTTAGCTATTGAGCCAGTCTTGCATGAACTTTCTTCAACTCCTCCGGGATTTTGATCTGTTGAGGGCAGTGCTCTTCGCATTCGCCGCATTCAGCGCAATGTGAGGCCCTCTGTTCTGGGGTGAGCAGGTGGTTGTAGAGCATGAAATTGAGATCCTCATCCTTAAACATGAAACTGTCATTGTAGAGGGAGAAATTCAAAGGAATGTTCACGCCGTTTGGACATGGCATGCAGTAAGCACACCCGGTGCAATCAATCTGGAGCATGCCGCGATAGGCTTCACAGACTTCGGCAATTACTTGCAGTTCAGACCCTGAGAGAGTGTCTGCCTCAGCATCCTCGGCAATACGGAGGTTCTCGATCAATTGGGCCATAGAGCTCATACCGCTTAGGGCGGTTGAGACCTCTGGATGATTCCAGACCCATCGCAGCGCCCATTCGACAGGAGTTCTTTTCACTGATGCTGAATCCCAAAGCCTTTGGACCTTTTCCGGGATTCGATCGGTCAGTTTCCCTCCACGAAGCGGCTCCATGATGACCATTCCGATCCCTCTGGATGTTGCATACTTCAAGCCCTCTTTCCCGGCCTGGTAGTATTCGTCAAAGTAGTTGTATTGGATCTGGCACATCGCCCAGTCGTAGCTGTCCACTATCTCCTTGAATATCTTCACGTCGTCGTGGAAAGAAAACGATGCAAACCGAATGCGTCCATCTGCCAGGACCTTGTTGAGAAAATCGAGTGCACCCAGTTCCTTCATACTGGCCCATGCCTGGCGATTCAGTCCGTGCAGGAGGTAGAAATCAATGTAGTCGGTCTGCAGCCTCTTGAGTTGCTCGCTGAGGAGTCGTTCGAAATCATGCTGGCCCTGCACAAGCCATGTCGGGAGCTTTGTTGCAAGGAAAACCTTTTCTCTGTATGGCTTCAGATGCTTGCCGAGGAAAGCCTCGCTCTGTCCACCATGGTAAGGATAAGCCGTATCAAAATAGTTAATGCCATGTTCGATGGCATAATGGACCATCTCACTTGCCGCCATTTCGTCGATGGGTTTGTTTGGGTCAAAGAGATCCACGGCGCTGGTCCCGCCAATAATAGGAAGCCGCATGCACCCAAACCCAAGGACAGACACATCACAACCAGTTTTGCCGAGCTTTCTGTACAGCATAAAGCCTCCAAGCATGGACAACATCGGTGGTCAATAAACCCAGACGACTTATCTCTGTCGAATGGTGGTAAACTGCGGTCGAAAGGAGAAGCCTATACTTCTCTAACTCGTTTTGTTCAGTGGAATTTTGGATTCACAAGGAACCCGTGTTTGGCAAAGTCCACAGCCGTAGGTCTCTAGACCGAATTGATTCTTTCCATACCCAGCCGTTACGTCGTAAAGGTATCCCCTACATTTTGCTTTGTCGTGACCCGCCTTGGAGATCGCTCCCGCAGGACATCGTTTCATGCACCTTCCGCACCTGCCGTGGGAAAAATAAAGGCAGTAAGCATGATGATCCGTGTATGGTCTGATAGTTGGTTTAATGGAAATACGACTGACCACCGAGCCACACCGCATCGCTTTGCCAACTGGCGTAATCAATCCATCGCATAGACCAAAGGTTCCAAGTCCACAAACATACGCCGCATGCCTCTCAGACCATTTCGATGAAAACCCATAACGCGGAGAAGTCTCCCACGACCAGGAGGGGCTATCAACTGGGGCAACGGATTCAAATCCCGCCTCTCGCAAAGTGTCAACAACGTGTTTCCTCAGCTTCGCGTTGAAAGCTTCTCCAAAGAGCCGTGATCTAACCCACCTTTCCGATGGATAGATCGTTTCCTTCCTGTTATCGGCTTTGGTTGCCCTTGTTTGGGGCAGAATCCAACTGATTACGGTCAATTCAGAGGATGAAGCTGCTGTCTGAGGAAAACTCTCGTTAAATACTTCGATGGGAGTCCAGAAAAACGAGCCGATATCCTCCTTCAATTGTGGATAAAGCGGGTCACTACCGCTTGAGAACCCGATCAATGGTTCATCGAATGCCCTCTCATTGGCATCGTTTCTGAGCAAGTTGTCGGACGACTCCACGCAGAAATTCTTTATGATGTCTCCCACCCAAAGCGAAAGACCCTCCGCAGCTTTCATCACTTTCTGAACCCCCTTTCGTCGTTCTCTCAATGCCCTACTGATTTCCAGTCGAAAACTCTACTGTCATTTGACGGCGAAAAAACCAGCTTGCATGTAAGAAAGCCAGAATATTTCAGCCACTTGAAAACCCGTATTCCTTAATTGGTCAAGATGTTCTTCAATGGTGATTGGAAAATAACGGATATTGAAACGTTTGCGGTGTGACTCGACTTCCGATGTCGATCTTCCTTGTTCCATCTGGTAGTTCCCCCACCGATCAAGGGCTATTTCGTTGGCTCTCGATGAGCCGAGATCAATGTTTTCAAGGTGGCAAGAAGCCCTCCCTCTTCCAGAGCCTCATAACACGACCGAACGGCTTTCTCGCGTCCCGAAGCACTCAAGTAATGGTGACATAAAATGGCGGTGATGACCTGTGGCTTTACCTCCAATCTGCAAGCCATAAGACTTTCACTGCCGATGGCAGAAATGATTTTCACCCGCTCAGGGGGTTCATTTTTAAAGCGTTTTTTCGCCTCCTGTAACATTGCTTGGGAAGGGTCGGCCAGCATGAATTGGGTATGTGGGAAAACCGGCAGTGCCATTTCAACCAGGTGGCCTGTCCCACAGCCCGTGTCCAACCATTGTAAGACATCGGGTTTAACCGATTTAACCAGCTCGACGGATTCCCTTTGCATGGTGTCATAAAATGGGATGATTTGCCTGATAACCTGATCGTACTCGGAAGCGCTATGGGGCGTTGTGTTGTCTCGTTGGGTCATACGGTTCCTTGCGAGCAGTATTGGATTGGCTGAAACCTCATTAGAAGACAGAATTCGAGAGTCAAAGTGGTTCCGTGAAATCAGCGGATCATGGATGAAATAATTCCTGTTCCCTTTCAGTTTATTGTCTGTCGCGCCTGGCGTTGTTAGTTCCCGGTTCTATTTGCGTCGGGACGGGAGCGGCGGTTTTTCATTTTCCCGATTGATCTTCTCTTTCAAAATCCCTGAGTAGTGGAATGTGACCACGCGTCGAGGATTTAAAGTCATCGGCTCACCAGTCTGGGGATTCCTGCCTCTCCGTTGCTGTTTTTCTTTAACAGAAAACTTTCCAAAGCCGCTAATCATTACATCGTCACCGTCTTGCAGTGACTGCTTGATTAGTTCAAAAAGCGTCTCGATGATCTGGGCTGACTCGCCCTTGGTAAATAGATTCTTGGCGAAGAGATTTTCAACGATCTGAGCTTTGGTAACGGTCATCGGTTAATCCTCAAAAACGATAGGCCCTTTTCAATTTGGACGATTCCATAAAGCGGAAGCATACTACTTCAGTGGGTATCTTGAGACAAGCAGTCTCAAAACCAAAATATCTCGAGAGTTGGTTGCTGAGGCCAGGGAATACCTGGCAGCTGG
>JADGQM010000215.1 GCA_017881795.1 Syntrophobacteraceae bacterium | reverse complement strand
CAGGCATTTCAGAACGATTCGATCTGTGGGGGAGGTTTGGTAGGGAGAGTCCGACCGGACCGCAAACCCCGTGCAAACAACTCGCTTTTTAGGGCCCCAAAGGGGGTTTAGCAGAGGGGTTGTTGACGCGGGATTTCCCTTTCAGTATTCTGACTTTCCTGGCTGACGCGTCAATCGCGGCCGAAACCGGATGTAGGCACGACAGCTTCTGCAACAGCAGTTAAGTGAATCGGTTTTCCAGCCGACGGATCGGAGGCTCAATGAAGTTCTTCCTGGAGATCGTACTGATCCTTGCCTGCTTGTTCTATGGAGCGCGCAAGGGAGGCCTGGCTCTCGGCCTGCTCGGCGGCTTTGGTATTGTCATGCTCGCGTTCGCCTTCAAGCTGCCGGCGGGCAAACCGCCGGTAGACGTCATGCTCACGATCGTCGCTGTGGTGGCGGCCTCCGCCACGCTGCAGGCCTCGGGTGGCCTCAACGTGTTGCTGCAGCTTGCCGAGAAGATCCTGCGGCGCAATCCCAAGTGGGTATCGATCATCGCGCCGTTCACGACCTGCATCCTGACGATGCTGTGCGGTACCGGACACGTCGTCTATACGATGCTGCCGATCATCTACGACGTCGCGATCAAGAACGGGATTCGCCCTGAGCGGCCAATGGCGGGGGCGTCGATCGCGAGCCAAATGGGGATTATGGCGAGTCCGGTGTCCGTTGCAGTCGTGTCGCTCGTTGCGTTCCTCGCAAAGGCGCCCGCCGGCAGCAAGGCGATCGACTTCGTCACGCTGCTGTCGATCACGATTCCATCGACGCTCGTCGGCGTGCTGATGATCGGGATCTTCAGCTGGTTCCGCGGCAAGGATCTCGACAAGGACGAAACGTTCCAGAAACTGATCGCCGATCCCGAAAAACACAAATACGTTTACGGCGAATCTGCCACGCTGCTCGGCCAGAAACTTTCCAGGAGCCAGTGGACCGCCATGTGGATCTTCGTCGGCGCGATCGTCGTGGTTGCGCTGCTCGGCGCGATCGAATCGATCCGGCCGCAGGTCGCCGGCAAGCCGATGTCGATGGTGCTGACGATCCAGATGTTCATGCTGATGGCCGGTGCCCTCATCATCGTCTTCACAAAGACCAATCCGGGCGATGTCGGCAAGAGCGAGGTGTTCCGCGCCGGCATGATAGCGGTAGTCGCCGTGTTCGGTGTGGCGTGGATGGCCGACACCGTGTTCGAGGCGAACATGCCGGCGATCAGGGATGCGTTGGCGGGCGTCGTGAAGACCAAGCCGTGGACCTACGCGATCGCGTTATTGATCGTGTCCAAGCTCGTCAACTCACAGGCGGCCGCGATCGCCGCGATGGTGCCGTTGGCGCTTTCGATCGGCGTTTCGACGGGCCACGTGGTCGCCTTCGCGGCCGCAGGCTACGGCTACTACATCCTGCCGACGTACCCGTCCGACCTCGCGACGATCCAGTTCGACCGTTCCGGCACGACCGGGATCGGCAAGTACGTCATCAATCACAGCTTCATCCTGCCGGGATTGATCGGCGTGAGCAGTTCCTGCATCGTCGGCTTCCTGTTGGCGGGTGTTCGGGGACTGCTCTGAAATGAGGGTGGCGTGGCCGAAGTCGCCACGCGCCGGCCTGCCGCCTGCATAGCAGCCATGGCACGGTGACCGGGTAGTCCCAGCGCACTGGTTCATGCGCGCGCGTGAACCGGTCAATAACGAGTTAGAACCGTTAGAACCTTTGGAATATAAATGAAATCGCTTATCGGCAAAAAAATCCAACTTCGTCCACTGCTTGCATCGGATGGTGCCGCACTTGTTCAGGCGACCGCTGACGGTGAACTATGGAACCTTCCGTTTACGGTTGTTCCCTCAGTCGAAACAGTAGATGTCTACATCAACACTGCTCTAGAAGGTCAAGCGGCCGGGACCGTCATGCCATTTGTTATCGAAACTATCGATTCCAAACAGGTTATTGGTTCCACTCGCTTCTGGAAGATCGACCGCAAAAACAGAAAACTAGAGATAGGTCACACTTGGATATCAGCTTCTTGGCAGAGGACATGCGTCAATACAGAGGCAAAGTTCCTCATGCTTTGCTATGCATTTGAACAGCTCAACTATGTACGCGTACAGTTCACGACAGACGAAATCAACGAAAAGTCACGCAAAGCGATACTTCGCCTTGGAGCAAAGCAAGAAGGTATTGTTCGCCATGAACGTATCATGCCCGACGGGCGTAAACGTAACTCAGTTAGGTTTAGCATCATTGATGACGAGTGGCCTGATGTTCGGCGTTTTTTGGAAAGAAGATTATCTGAAAGATAGAGGTGGTCCGTCGCTCGGCAGGTGGGTCAATTCCGGAATCGAAGACAGTCTACCGATAGGGGTTCACTCCATCCCAAATACCAAAAAAGGACTGGCCAATAACCGTTTCCCGCGGATTTCGCTGAGCCCTCCCGCGAACTGAAGGTTATGCGGAGAGGTCACAGAGCAACCGCTCCTCCCAGTAGTACCCTTATTCATCCGGTACGGCGCCAAAAAAAAAGGTTGCGGTTACCATCGCAGCCACGGTTTCGTCTGACTGCAAAATGAAAGTGAAACTGAAGAAGTCCGCACGGACTGCAAACCCCGTGCAAACAACCGCCACTTGAAGAGGAAGATTGAGTACCCTGTACTAAGATACGGGTGGACCGATCACGGGGGAAGGTCAATATCGATGGCGTGGGAGGATACGGATGAAAGGGAAAAAATTTTATCATCATTTGTACTTCCAGGTATTGACGGCGATCGCCATGGGTGTTTTGCTCGGGCATTTCTACCCCGAAACCGGCGAGGCCATGAAACCGCTGGGCGATGCCTTCATCAAGCTGATCAAGATGATCATCGCTCCGATCATCTTCTGTACCGTTGTAACCGGTATCGCGGGCATGGAGGACATGAAGAAGGTAGGCCGGGTTGGCGCCAAGGCACTGCTCTATTTTGAGGTCGTCTCGATGCTGGCCCTGGCAATCGGCCTGCTGGTGGTCAGCGTGGTTCAGCCGGGTGCTGGCATGAATGCCGATGTCTCCAAGCTGGACACCAAAGCGTTGGAGACCTTCACTGCAAAGGGACATTCGCATGGCACGGCGGACTTCTTGATAAATATCATTCCCAACACTGTAGTGGATGCCTTTGCCAAGGGCGAAATTCTGCAGGTACTGTTCTTCTCGATCCTGTTTGGTTTTGCTCTCTCCATGCTCGGTAAGCGCGGCAAAGTGGCCTTCAACGTGATTGACGAGGTGGCACATGTGCTGTTCGGCGTCGTGGGAATTATCATGAAGGCTGCGCCCATCGGCGCCTTTGGTGCGATGGCTTTTACCATCGGGAAATTCGGTCTCGGTTCCCTGAGTAAGCTGGGCATGCTGATGGGCAGCTTCTACCTGACATGCCTGCTGTTCGTTTTCATCGTCCTGGGCACTATTGCCAAACTGTGCGGCTTCAGCATCTTAAAGTTCCTCAAGTACATCAAGGAGGAGTTGCTGATCGTGCTGGGAACCTCCTCCTCGGAGTCGGTCCTGCCCCGCATGATGGCCAAACTGGAGAATCTGGGCTGCAGCAAGTCGGTGGTGGGTCTGGTAATCCCGACCGGCTACTCCTTCAACCTTGACGGCACCTCTATCTACCTGACCATGGCAGCACTCTTCGTGGCCCAGGCCACCAATACCCCGCTTACCCTGCCCCAGACCCTTACCATACTGGGTGTGCTGATGCTGACATCCAAGGGGGCGGCCGGCGTTACCGGCAGCGGTTTTATCACCCTGGCGGCTACTTTTGCCGCCGTACCCACCATTCCGGTGGCTGGCCTGGCTCTGATCCTCGGCGTTGACCGCTTCATGTCCGAGGCGCGCGCCCTGACCAACCTGGTTGGCAATGGTGTGGCAACCATGGTGATTTCCCGCTGGGAGGGTGAACTCGACAAGGACAGGATGACGCAGGTTCTAAGCAAAGAGAGTGAAGCGGAAGCCGAAGAACCTGAAGCAGTTCAGGAAGGCCACTCGGTGCCTGACCGATAGGCCGTATTCGGGCAGGTTTGATGAGATAAGCCGGAAGTCACCATGTTCCGAATAGTGAAACCACGGTAATCCCGGTCGTTCGCGAATTGAAAAAAAGTGGAGGAAGAGCCATGAAATTAACCAGAGCAGTATTCATTGCGATCGGATTGTTCTCATTCGCAGGTCTGTCGTACGCTGCCGATAAAGACGATGCAAAGGACCTGGTGAAGAGAGCGGCTGCGTATGTGAAATATCAGGGAAAAGAGAAGGCGCTTGCAGAGATCAGCAAACCCAGGGGGATGTTTGACAAGGGCGAAACGTATGTATTCGCGTACGATCTTCAGGGCGTTATCGTCGCTCACCCGAAAAATACGGCACTGATCGGGCAAAATATGATCGCCGTTCCGGACATCGAAGGGAAGCTGTTTCGCAAGGAGATAGTGGAAAAGGCGAAGTCAATTGGTTCCGGATGGGTCGATTATGTGTATCTGAATCCGGAAACAAATGTTCAAGAGCATAAGACGACTTACATTCAGAAGGCGGGTGACATCATTTTATGCTGCGGCGTGTACAAGGATTACAGCCATGAAGGAGATTGAACCATAAATGTATCGCATACTCGAATGGGGGTTCGAGTCCCCCCTTCGGCACCATGTTAGAAACAAAGGGGATTCCGGCTGTTTTCGGAGTCCCCTTTTTCTATGAATCACCTAGTCCTGCTTAAGCGTGGTGGATTGATCCGAACCTTCCGGCGACCCTTCCTACCACAGGACAAACACCGGGCCGAAAATCAGACAGACAGAGGGTCGCGTTTCGGACAGAAGCCGATACCGAAGGCAGGCGGGAAGGGTTACCGTGTGAGTAATCCGAGAATACGTTCTCCTACTGGTTGAAGAACGGGGGAAACAGATGGAAACGATGCGGGCGGTCACGGTCTATCGCGTGGATTACGGCAGGAAAACCAAAGAACCCATTGGTACTGTCTTGGAGAAGCGAAAAACGGAACGGGCGCACAACTACCACGACCTGTTGCGGTTGGAACGGAGACTCTTCGCGTTGGATACGGCGGACGCCCTCCATATCGTCATCGACGTGAGGCATGCCCGGGAGGCAATCCTACCTGAGCGGACCAGGGACTGCGCGGCGAGGTAGTTTCGAAGATTCCACTTTTTTTTGAATGCTTGTCGCTGGATCACGGCAGGAGGTGATGAAAAATGCTCTGGACCATTACGGTCATATTGGTCCTCCTCTGGTTTATTGGGTTGGTCACCTCGTTCACGATGGGCGGGTTCATTCACGTTCTCCTGGTCATCGCGATCGTGGTGGTAGTGATTAATCTCCTTCAAGGTCGAAAGGTCCTGTAGCGACCAGTGGCCTGACCCCCAGTTCGGTCCCGGATGAGTTAATGCTTTCCAGGTAAAGTTTAAGTAAACGGTTAATACCAATAAAGGGGCAGAATTTCATTGGGAGAGGATGATGGTGTGAAATGGCAGCACGCGATTTACGTTTGTTCACTGCGATAACGGTGTTGGCTTTTGCATGTGTCACAATTGGCTGTTCAAAGGCCACGGTCACGTCGCGTCAAACTTATGCGAAGAACGAGCAACTTCCGAAACCTGACAGAATAATTGTCTACGATTTCGCGGCTACGCCCGAGGAGGTGCCCGCCGACGATCCCCTCATCGGTCTCTATGGTAAGGCTACCAGGCCTCAGACCGCCGACGAGGTCATCCTGGGAAGAGAGCTTGGAGCTGGGATTGCCGGGGAACTGGTGAAGGAAATCCTTAGCCTTGGTATGCCGGCGGAGCGTTCAAGCACCGGACTACCCCCGGGAATAGGGGACTTGCTGATCAAAGGTGTGTTCGTGTCAATCGACGAAGGAAGCAGACTCCAACGAATTTTTATAGGGTTCGGATCCGGAGCCGGAGAACTCAAGACGCTTGTGGAAATCTATCAGATAACTACCGAAGGCTCTCGACCCCTGGTTTCCGAGGAGATCAAGGCGACGGGAGGGAAAATGCCGGGGATGCTTTTCACAGTGCCTGCTGCTGTGTTAGCCGGCCCTGCCGGCCTTTCCGTGGCTGCTGTATCAGCCCCTGGTTCCGCCGCTGCTGTTGGTCAGGCGACAGCCTCTTCCGGCGCGACGAATGTTGCGTCGGAGCTGGGTCCCGAAAGCATTGGAGCCGCAGCGAAGAAAACGGCCAAGGAGATAACAAACGCATTAACCCGGATATTCGCACGATATGGATGGATCCGGGTAGGGAATTGAGAGGACATCATGTCACCGCGTACATCTTTTCTTAGCAGGCTGATCGGGCTGTACTGCATTCTCATCGCACTCTCCATGATCACTCACAGACAAGCCATCGTGGAGACAGTAAAAGCACTTCTTTACGACCCAAAGATGATGTTTGTGCTTGGCGTGATCACCCTGGGTGCTGGACTGGCCATGGTTCTCTCGCACAACATCTGGTCGGGCGGCGCACTGGCGGTGGTTGTTACCCTCGTCGGTTGGTCAACGCTGATCAAGGGCCTGCTCTTATTGTTCCTGCCGCCACACGTGGGAATGGGATTTTTCCTGAGGGAGCTTCACTTCGATCAACTTTTCTACCTGTACGTGGCGATTCCACTTGTTCTCGGCATCTACCTGACCTATGGCGGATTCACGTCGAATCCACATTCATAAGACGGGCTGCCATTGAAAGTTTCCTGAAAGGAGAAAAAGAAAAATCCCTGGAAAGACAGGGTGCGCCCTGACCTGCCCCCGTCCTTATACCAACTGGACGAGAGCATATTCGTTTGATGTGCCTCAACCCGTCTTTGGTCCAATCCGAGGATAAGGATATTCCCGCCGAAAAACTGTCTCCGATGTCGGGGGCTTTGAGTGGCTGATTTGTGGCTGAAATCATGGGAAGCCTGCGGACATCTCCCTAAACTTGCCGAATGTGTAATTTTGGCATAGCCGTAACCATTTGATATAACAGGCATTCCGCTTGAGCCTGCTGCTACCTGCGCTTCAGGAGATATATATGTGCCAGACATGTGGTTGTACTCCATGCAAGACTTGCGGCAAGGAGATCAGGAACGGGGTATGCGTCGGCTGCAGCAATCCAGCCGATAAATGCACTTGCAAGAAGAAATAGGGGATGGGCTAATCTTCGGCTGAGGGCAGGGGAATCCCTCTCCCGCCCTTTCCACTTCTAC
>JADGQM010000214.1 GCA_017881795.1 Syntrophobacteraceae bacterium | reverse complement strand
GATGCCGAAGGTGATCCAGGCGCTCACTGAGAAAAGACTTCGTCACAAAGTGAGAATCATGGTTGGAGGCGCACCCGTTGATGCCAAATTCGCCAGGGCAATTGGCGCCGACGGCTATGGCAAGGATGCTGCGGAGGCTGTGCAACTGGCCAGAACATTTACCTCTGAGCCTCAAGCAACAGCCCGCTAGAGTCATGACCGCGAGGCAGCACCATCAGGCATGAAGGTATCGCCCACAAACCGGCAGCGCCTCGCTTTCCGACCACTGACCACTAACCACTCGTTTCCAAGGTGCTGAGAAATGAACAGCCGTGAACGATTTCTTGAAGTCATGCGCTATGGCCGACCTGACCGTGTCCCTTATTTCGAAGAGGGCATCCGCAAGGAAGTTCTGAAAACATGGCGCAAGCAGGGCTTGCCGCGTGGTGCGCAGCTCTCGCAAATGTTTCCCACCGACCGTCATGAAGAGATGGAGGTCGATGTGGACCCTCACCCGACCATCGAAAGGTGGCCTGCCACGCTCGCCGAACTCGAGGTGCTGCGACGAGGCCTCGATCCCTACGAGAACCGCCGTCTCCCTGAAGATTTTTCTGATCATGTAAGAGTCGGAGAAGCGCGGGATTATGCGCTCATGCTGCGGGTGCATCGCGGGTTTTTCTTGTCCATGGGAGTCTATGGCTGGAAACGATTCAGCGCCGTCATCCAGTTGCTTATGGATGATCCCGAACTGGTGCGCGCGAGCATGGCCATCCGGGGTGAATTCGCTGCCAGACTCGCCGAACGCGTCCTGCAAAAAGTTAGCGTGGATGCGGTTATCTTCAGCGAGCCCATCGGCGGAAACGACCGGCCCTTGATCTCACCTCGGATGTACGAGGAATTTGTGTTGAAGAGTTACGAACCGCTCCTTGCCACCATCAGGCAACATGGTGTGGAAACCATTATTCTTCGCACCTATGCCAATGCCCGAGTCTTGATCCCAAGCATGCTGAAGTGGGGCTTCACTTGCCTTTGGGCCTGTGAGGTCAATGCTGAAGCCATGGACTATCGCGATATCCGCCGGGAATTCGGCCGCGACTTGCGCCTCATCGGCGGCCTCGATCTCGATGCCCTCCGCCACGGCGAGGAAGCGATCCGACGCGAAATCGAAGAGAAAGTCCCTCCACTCCTAACCGAAGGAGGCTATATCCCCCTGGCTGACGGCCGGATTCGCGATGATGTCACCTTTGAGAACTACACTTACTATCGCCGGCTGCTCGAAAAGGTAACACAAATGTGATCAGCACCTAAAACCGCCATCAGATTGCTCTGGAAAATGCCGATAAACATCAGCCCTCAAAAATTTACCATGGAGATTTTAGCTCTTGAGTAACATTCTCTCTTTCGGTGTGCGAAAAATGATACTTCTCGCAAAAATCCAAATAAACTCGTAACCATTTCATGTAAGATGGATGCGCCGCGTGCAGGGGCCACCTCGTTTCGCAAACATGCTACCACTTGGGTCTGCAATGGTGGCGGAAAGTTGCGCATCCGGGACTATCCCGAAGCATGATATTCTTTTATGCGGCATGATGAACAGTAAACGGACTTAGATGCAGGAGAAAAATCCAGTCAAGAATTTATCCATGTTAAATGAGGGACATGGGTTGATGTGGATAGTCTGAGCACCAACGAGCGGACGTTGGATAGTGCACAGATAACCTCGGTGAGAAACCGAGCATCTTCTGAATCGTAGAGATATACAGGAATCACAGAATAACTTATTAGATACAGATGCCACCAGGAGAGATTGCTGATGAAACAACAAATGCGAGAAGTAAAAGCATGACGGTAGAGTGTGCGGACGGGGTCGGACCAAGCCAATATCCTGGATTCAAGGGCAGAAGGCCGTGGGTGAGGTGGTCTTTGGAGGCTTAGAAGGGCAATTTGGGTGGCAAAATGCAGAATCTAAGACTCGGCGGACAGGCGGAAGATGGCAAGAGCGAACAGACATTACGCCAAGGCGTTACCCTGGCGCACCGCTTCGGGCTGTACAGTGCAATGGTTACCTGAAAGCTCAGATTGTTGGAAGGGTTACAAGGAACGAGAAGACTATGAAGAAAACAGAGGCATCTAAGCCTGGAGTCAAAGAACCAAATGACCTGCTCCCCGACTATAATTTCGACTACAGCAAAGCCCGTCCCAATCGATTCGCCGCTCGAATAAAGAAAGCGGATGTGACGGTTACTCTTGATCCTGATGTGTCAGAAGTCTTCACAAAATCCGAATCAGTTAATATGATACTGCGGGCTCTCATTGAGAGCATGCCCAAAATTAAAGGCAGAACGGTTGCTCGTAAGCAATCATCGAATCAAAAGATCGGCTAACCATGGCCTCAATCCGTTCCGTGGGATACCTATCCTGATGCCTCAGGAGTTCGTGAGCGAATCCTGAACAAACATCGCCCAATACCAGGGTCGAGCCGGTGTCCGTGAAGCCCAGCAGCATTTCAAGTAGCTCCCTGGCGGGCACGGCTCCCCATGAACGTTAAACGCCCAGAACTAAGCTCTGCCTCTTCTCGGAGGAGGGATTGTATGGCATTAGGCAACATGGGGGGAAGATCCTCATGATTGAAAAAGTGATCATTGTGGGGGCAGCGGGCAGGGATTTTCACAATTTCAACGTTTATTTCAAAGGCAACCCGCGCTACCAGGTCATAGCCTTCACGGGCGCTCAAATTCCCGATATCGAACGCCGGGTCTTTCCGCCGGAACTGGCCGGAGAACACTATCCCAATGGGATTCCCATCTACCCTGAAGCAGAGATGGCGCGGTTGATTCGCGAACATCGCATCGATCTGGTGGCGTTTTCCTACAGCGATATTTCTCATGTCGAGGTCATGCACCGCGCTTCGGTGGCCATGGCGGAAGGCGCTGATTTCATTCTGCTCGGCGCCACCTACACCATGCTCAAAGCAACGAAGCCGGTGATCGCCGTGTGTGCGGTCAGAACGGGTGCCGGCAAATCGCCCACGACGCGCAAGATCTGCGAAATCCTTCGGAAGCTGCATCGGAAGGTCGTTGTGGTGCGCCATCCCATGCCCTACGGCGACCTCAGAACCGAAGTTTCACAGCGTTTTTCCTCCTCCGATGACCTTGAACGGTATCACTGCACCATCGAAGAACGGGAGGAATACGAACATTTGCTCGACCGGGGCATCGTCGTCTACGCCGGGATTGATTATGGTAAAATCCTTGCCCAGGCGGAAGCGGAGGCCGACATCATCATCTGGGATGGGGGAAACAACGATACGCCATTTTACCATCCCGACTGCCATATTGTTATTTTTGACCCTCACCGCGCGGGTCATGAGCTACTTTATTATCCCGGCGAAACCAACATGCTCATGGCGCATGTGGCGGTGATCAACAAGGTCGATACGGCCCGGCCGGATGATGTCGACAAAGTGCGGAGAAATATTGAACGCTATTCCAAAAACCCCGACATTGTCCTGGCCGAATCCCCGGTTTCGGTGGATGATCCCGGTCAGATCCGGGGAAAGCGGGTTTTGGTGGTGGAAGACGGCCCAACCCTGACTCATGGCGAAATGCCTTTCGGCGCCGCAACCATTGCTGCTCAAAACTACGGCGCAGCCAAACTCGTCGACCCGCGTCCCTATGCGGTCGGCAGCATCCGCGAGGCCTATCCCCGCTTCCCTCACATCGGCCCGCAGTTGCCAGCGATGGGTTACAGCACACAGCAGATAAGGGATCTCGAGACCACCATCAACGCTGTGGATTGTGACCTGGTAGTCTATGCCACCCCCATCGATCTCACTCGGATTCTCACCAGCAATAAACCCACCGCTCGCGTGCGCTATGAATACCAGGATCACGGTCATCCGACCCTGGAGGAAGTGTTGCTCAAGAGGATGAAAGGCTTCCTGGACTGAAGGAAATAGGTTGAGAGAGGTGACGCCTTGATTTCAGATCCGAACCGGAATGAGAAAAAGGAAATCCTGCTGGTCGCGCTGGGGGGAAATGCCTTGATCCGCAAGGGGCAGACGGGCGCCATCGAGGAACAGCTTACCAACCTCAGTTTGCCGATGAGCCAGATCGCAAGGCTTTCCGGAGATTACCGGATCATTATCACCCACGGCAACGGGCCTCAGGTCGGCAATCTCATGCTCCAGCAGGAATGCTGTGAGGTCGCGCCCCGTTTGCCGCTGGAAATTCTCGTTGCCCAGACGCAGGGCCAAATCGGGTATATGATTGAATCCACTCTTGATAACGAGTTTATGAAGCTCAGGCTGGACGCAAAACAATACTTCGTAACGCTCCTCAGCTATGTCGTGGTCGATGAGAATGATCCCGCCTTTCACAACCCCTCCAAGCCCATCGGTCCGGCGTTTGCCGAAGAGACCGCAGCCAACCTTCCCTATCCCACGGTAAAAACCCCCAAAGGTTATCGGCGCGTGGTGGCTTCGCCGAGGCCCGTTACGATCGTCGAGAAGAGAGAGATCCGGAAGTTGATTGACCTGGGTTTTATCGTGATCGCCTGTGGCGGCGGCGGGATACCCGTGGTCCGAGAGCGGCGCACTTTTCACGGCGTGGATGCGGTCATCGATAAAGATCTTGCCAGCGCCAAACTGGCCGAGGAAGTGGGAGTGGATATCTTTCTCATCGCAACGGACGTTGAGGGTGTCGCCGTCTCATTCGGGCGACCGGAACAGAAGTTCCTGCGGACTTTGAGCACGTCCAAGGCGGCGCGATATCTCGAAGACGGAGAATTCCCTCCCGGCTCCATGGGCCCCAAAGTGGAAGCCGCCGTGCAGTTCCTCCAAAGGGGCGGGAAGCGAGCCATTATTTCCTCCATAGAGGATATTGAAAAGGCGGTTGCCGGAAGAGTCGGAACAGAGATCGTGAAAGACAGCTAGCGGGAACTTGGCCTGGAATAAGAAACTGTCCAAAAATAACTTGCACCCATTTCAACCCTTTTTTAAACCACGAAGAACACGAAGAGCACGAAGAAATCACTTCGTGTCCTTCGTGTTCTTCGTGGTAAAAGAAGGCCTTTTATTTTTGGACGCCCCCTAACCTTGTTCTTGAAGAGTGAAGTCGCCGTGATTCACGGCCTCGGCCACCAAAAAAACCGCGCATAAAGGATTATCAGCAATATCTATGCGGAATTGGCTTGACAAGAGCTATTCTCATGAGCTACTGCTTTGCCAATTTGGGGGACCTTCGTCGGAGCAGCAGTGATCGGAACGGTGACTTGATCTGTTCGAGAGAGCGTCCCACGGGGCTATCGTTGCATGGTTAAGCAGTGGCAAATGACTGATATGATTGGCTTTGCGTTCCTGCCCAATAACCGACGGGATAGCGGAGGTAGGCTTCCGCTGCGCCGGTTCGGTAGTCCTTATCTGATTATTCCACGGAATTTCCCAATCATTGTTTTTCAGTTGACGCACATCTGTGCAAGTCTTGTCGGCTTTTCACTCTTGGTCCGCTCAGCCGGGGCGTGACTTGGCTCATGGCAAAGGGGGAAGGAGGAAATATGACCCGAACGGAAATGCCCAGAACGTTCCTTTATGGCGCTCTTATTCTCGCTGTTCTCACGACCTTGGCGGGATGCAGCACGGTTCCTAAAACTGCCGCGTCCAAGCCGGTCTGTGTGACCTGCCAGCTCCAGAACCAGGCAGAAGGCACTCCTGCCACAAGCGAATCGGCCAAGGCGGAACTCATCGTCCCCGACCAGCCTGCCGTTGATTTGTGGACCCGGCGCTTTAGCGTCGAAAAACACAAGAGCTTCCAGGTTCAACTCGACCGGGCTCAGGACTATGTGGTTCCCTGCCAGGAGATTTTCAGGCAACAGGGATTGCCGGAAGATCTGGTTTATGTTGCCTTGGTGGAAAGCGGCTTTACCCCCACCGCACGCTCACATGCCAATGCTGTCGGCATGTTTCAGTTTATCGAAACGACGGGCAAGCGCTACAGGTTGGAGCAAAACCAATGGATCGACGAACGACGCCATCCCTTTAAGGCCGCCCGGGCTGCCGCCGAATATCTCTCTTTCCTTTACGATACGTTTAGTTCCTGGCCACTCGCTATTGCCGCTTACAACTGTGGCGAAAAGGCCGTGCAGGCAGCCCTTGATCAGAGCAAACTGCAGACCTTTTGGGAGCTGGCGCAATCCGGCTATCTGCCATCTGAGACTCGCGAGTATGTACCCAAAGTTTTGGCCACGGTCAAAATCGTGAGAGACACCAAACTGTACGGATTCCACTTCAATCCCCAGCACTACACGCCAAAACATGAGATCGTTTCCGTTCCAGGAGGAGTAAAACTGGCATGGATCGAAAAACAGACCGGGGTCCCAGAGTCTTCCTTGCTCACCTGCAATCCCGAGCTTTGCCAGGCTGCCACGCCGCCGGGTGATTCACCCTATGAGCTGTGTGTCCCCAAGGGCACCGGGGAATCGGTCCAGACGGCTCTCGCCGCTTGTCCTTTGCCGGCGCCGGAAGAAAAGCCTGCGGCTAAGCCTCTTCCACTCAAGAATACGGGGGAAGCCAGGAGTTTTGTCGCGACCGCGCCCGGCAGTTGCACCATAAAGCCCGGAGATACCTGGTTCAGCCTGGCCAAGAGGTATCAATGTACAGTCTCCGTCTTAGCATCCTTTAACGGTCTGAAACCGTCACCGCAATCACTCAAAACCGGGCAAACGTTGAAAATCCCACCAACCGGCCAAGTTATGCTGGCTACAAAGAAGAAAGATACGGTCACGAAGCAGCAGAGCTCTACGGCGATGCCTGCAAAAGCCAGTCGCCCGGCTCAAAATGTTTGCGTCGCTTACCCTGTTCGCCCCGGAGACACCCTCTATTCCATTGCGGGAAAGTTTCGCACTTCAGTTGATGAGCTCTCCATTCACAATAAGTTGCGCCAGGGCCAGAAGCTGGTTGCCGGAAATACCCTGACCATTTGCTCCGGCGACAGCCCATCTAATGAGCGGATGGCGAAAAAGAAGAACTGAGCCAACCATTACAGGTTGGCGTAAGTTCCTGCGCAGTTCCGGTGGGCACAAAAAGACGTGCCCGCCCTTGCTACACGGCTGTCTCAGAGCTGCAAACATCGTAGGGTGGGCACAGCTTTATCGTGCCCACCAATACCGCTGGCAGGTCCATGCCAACCAAGCACGATGCCGAAATCAATTTTCTGTTGCTACACCCAACAGGAGGAGTAGATCATCCCAGGAGGAGATGCGCGGTACCGTGCAAAGCGGGCT
>JADGQM010000213.1 GCA_017881795.1 Syntrophobacteraceae bacterium | reverse complement strand
GAGCAGCGTGCCGCCGAGGCAATAGCCGATCCCGTTGACTTCCTTTGCGCCGGTCTGCTCGCAGACGACGTCGAGCGCGGCCAGCGAACCTTCAGCCACGTAGTCTTCGAATTCTTTCCCGCCGAGCTTCTCATCAGGGTTCACCCAGGACATGACGAAGACGCTGTGGCCCTGGTCGGTGGCCCACTTGATGAAGGAGTTGCTCTCCTTCAGGTCGAGGATGTAGTACTTGTTGATCCAGGGCGGGACGATCAGGAGCGGGCGCTTGTACTGATCCTTGGTGGTCGGATTGAACTGGAGGACCTGGATCATCTCGTTCTGGAAAATCACTTTGCCCGGCGTGCTGGCGACATTCTCGCCGAGCTTGAAGGCGGTCGGGTCGGTCATCTTGATGTGCAACTGGTCGTCGCCTTCCTCGATGTCGCGCAGCAGGTTGTTGAAGCCCTTGATCAGGTTCTGGCCGTGGGTCTTCACCGCCTCGCGCACCACTGCGGGATTGGTCATGGCAAAGTTGGTGGGTGCCAACGCTTCGATGAACTGGCGCGTGAAAAAATCTACCTTCTTTTTCGAGTTCTCCGGCAGGCCTTCGACCTTGCCGACCGAGTCCTGGATGTGGCGTGCGGTGATGAGGTAGGACTGTTTTATGAAGTCGAAGAGGAAATGCTCCTCCCAGTCGGGATCCTTGAAACGTTTGTCGCCTTTGACCGGCGCGGCAACCGGTGCCTTCTGCATGCCGGAAAAACGCATCATCGAGTTCTGCCAGAGAGTGAAGTACTTCCACATCAGGTTCATCTGCGTCTTGGCCAGCTGTTGAGGATTGGCGAGCATATTGGACATCATGTCCATGAATGCCTGGGCAATGCCGAAGTCATCGGCGGGTATGCTGACACCCTTCTTCACTTGGCGCTCCATATGCTCGGTGAGCAACTTGGAGGCACGCTGCGCGACCTCGGCGTAGGTCTTGGCAATTTCTTTCGGATCGGGCAATTGAGGCTTGTTGTCCGGGGTCTGGTTAGACATTTGAATCTCCTCGTTAATGAGTGTTGAGGTTATAAGTTGTAGTGTTTTCAACCGTTATCTTCGTCTGATGCTGTCCCTTTGCAGATTTTTGAAAAAGTTCGTCGGGAGGATAAGAGACCGTTTCATCGACATATCGTCTTACCATCTCTACGATTCTCACAACTCGACCTGAAGATGACCGGTATTCCCCAGACTCAGTGATTTGGATCGCCTGGCGGCCTTGCTCGGCAGCCAATTCCCGCGTTATTTTGGTTTTGAAAGTGCTCGCAGCTTGTCTCCCGATACCCGCTGAAGTAGTAGGCTTCCCTCATCACTTTATGGAATCTACCAAAACCAAAGGGCTCTTGCACTTTCGTTTTTGAGGAGTGAGCGACGACTCTCACCAAAGCCCACATCGTTGAACATTTCACTCGCCCAACCATGCTAGAATCTTGTTAAGAATTCGGCCATAGATCGCTTGCGGGTCGGTACCAATTGATTTTGGCATATTGAATGAGTGGTCTCCGCCGTCGATAATTTCTAAATCCCATGGAGCTGTAAGATGCGATAGCACCTTGCGGAGTAATTCCAAATTACAAAACTGATCCCGTGTTCCAGCGAAGAACCGCATTTTTCGCAGGCAGTCGAAATGATGTTCGAATAGGGCGTCAAAAAGCTGCCAACTGATCACCCCGCCATCCGCTTCGTTAACTGTCATACTGGCTCTCCGAATGAACAATACCGTTGATAATCAATCTGTGAGCGTACCCGATTGCAGTTTGTCCCACTCGGAATAAAATTGCAAGTACCCCGCCATGTTTATCCCCTAACGACCGTATAAGAAGTTCTTTCGCAAAGCAGCTGCAGCGCGGGTATTGGAGGCACTCGGGTATCCTCGGCATCGCGAGGATACCAAGAGTGTAACTTAACAGCTCCGATACCTTGAGAGTGCCAGCCATTTGTTGGCGATATGCTTTTGCTATCCTGAGGTTTTTGATCGCCGATCTTTTTGGGAACAAGGCAGGTATCTCCACCCACACCAGCCAACACGCTCGAAGGATTGTGCCCTTATCGATAGCGGACTTGATAAAGAATGTCCCTGTGGCCACCTCGACCCTTTCTCTCATTCCTGCCAGTCCGAGATTTCTTCCTGATTGAAACGGGAACTGGACGAGTCCAAGGACTACTGGCAGCCCGACGCCATCAACTGGCCTGTTCTTGGAAGTGAGGCCCTTGTAGGATTGGCGAGAACAGTTCTTCCTTCAAATATCACTGACGCTGGTCAGGGGGAGTCCTGGCATACCTTCCTTTTCTGGTGCGACCTAGCGCCAAGAGGGCCTGAGAGATGGCTGTAAAGGACGCCGCTAGGGTCGAAGGGACTTTTGCCATAAATTGCCCTGCCGGTTATTCGAGGCAATGCGTCAGTAGAGTCACTGCACGGAGATGGCATAGAAGTTGCCAATCAGTCATCTGACGAAAGATGCAAGAAGAGCAAAAAAGAGGATGATTATAAGGAGAATTGTGCAAAGGAGAGGAGCTGTGAAATCTGCTGAAAGGTCGATCAACCGTTGCTTCATGCTAATGTGTGTAGGCTTGATATGTGCAGTGTTCGTCGCTGCGTCGCCCGCCCACGCGGGAGGTGTAGATGTGAACATTGGGTCCTCTCTTCCCTTTCCCGGCTATGTCGTGCCCCCTGCGGTGGCGCTGCCTGCGCCGGCAGTGGTTGCACCGCCCCCGGTTGTCGTTTATGATCAACCAGTGGTGATTGCACCATACCCCTATGGTTATTATTACCGTCCCCTGCCACCAGGCTTCACCCCAGAAGTACCATAGGCACTACTAAGATCACCGAGAAGACTAACAGAAATCCTTCGACCAACGGAAGTCCTTGAACGTGAATGTATTGCAGGCTTTTGACTACATTGCTGTATTCAACTACCGACACTAACGCAAAGCGAGGTTAGGGGGAATGATTCAAAGAGCGTCTTTCGATTGTCCCAACCAGGAGGGAAAGAGTTATCCTTACAAAGGAATAGAAGGATCGGTCTCTTGCCGGTCTTCATCATTGTGACTTTATCCGGTTGTGCCGGCGGACCTCTCACGACGCGTGAGAAATTCACTTATGGCGGAGGCGCAGTAGGGGCAGCAACAGGGGCGATCATTGGAGCGGCAACAGGTAGCGCTGCTGTCGGTGCGCTCATTGGCGGACCTGAGGGGGCTATAGGTGGTTATCTCATTGGTGGCAGCCTGGACTCAGGGAGGTAGCGGAGGAACATCCCCTAGACAGGGATCTGCGAAGAGCTCTAACTGCCAGATTGGCGGATACAGCCGAAAAGCGAGTGCTACCTCGCAAACGAAGCCGGATGCAAGTTCTCAAACAAGTGCGAATCAGGGAGAAGTATTCTAGGCAAGAGGCGAGAAGGCAAAGAGAAGGAACTTTTATGTCCTGCATTTCACCAGGCATGGAGAGAAAATTGAGCATTCTTGCTAACGACAGCCTTAAAGCCGCACGCAAATGGCTGCGGTTTTTACCGAGCTACTTATCTATCTTGCTCTATCTCATAGCGGTTTCGGGGTGGGTTTGGGCCGGAGCAATGTGGATATCAAGAGGTGTCCCACAGGAAGTAAAACCTCAGGTTTTGCCCCAGCAGGAGGACAATTCTCTGAACCCTCCGAATCCTGTGCTACAGGAGATAAATCCTTCGGCATCGGACCCTCAAGAAACAAATCCTCCGGCTTCCAAGCTGATGTCGGCTATACCGAGCCAAACGGCTATGCAAGCGACGGCCTACCTTGGCATACGCGGCGAAAGGTTCCAGCAAGGTGCGGTGGTTCAAACAGGATACCGAATTGAGGAGAAACGGAGGGTGACATCCAGCCGTGAAGCGGATATCCCAGTAGTGAAGGTGTATGGGCCGGATGCGCTCACCGACCTGACCAGGCAAGCTATCCAAGAAAAACGGCCCGATGTTGCAATTGAAACATATGAGAGACCACTCAAGGACAAAGTGTGGGTTGAAGGGACGACTGGGGCTGGCTACATACCGCTCTCACCTGAAAGAGTGGACCGTATGCAGGCAGCAAGAGCCAAGGGGAGAAGCGTTTATTCAGCACTTTGCAGTCAACAAAAGGGGATGATTCAAAAGACGGTGGGAGCGGAGAGAGTCTCGCGTCGTGTTGAACGGAACGAGTACCGAACTGTGATAAGGCGACATTATGTCCAGCCGATATGTCCCCCTCCAGCGACTATCTGCGTTAGTCCGGTAAATGTTGGGTTCGTCATTGGCGGCTCTTATCCAATTTATGGTTATGGAGCCTATGGCATATGGGGAGATCGCCGTTATCATGACTACCGAGGGGCGAAAGAATACCTTTCTTTTCACGAGGGTTATAGAGGTCATCATGTTTCAGGGTCTTTTCACCGAGGCCGTAATTAGGGGAGGTGAGTTCCGTTGGGGAGGTGAAAGGTGGGGCGTCGACATATTAAACAGTTAATGAAAAAAAAGAGGGGTTACTTAAGCATGCATTTCACACGAATATTTACGCAGGAGGTTCCAAGATGAGAAAAGAAATGGTTTTGATCGGCTTTGTCTGTTTTTTGGCGGTAGGTTTCGCTGTTCCAGTTCTGGCAGATGAGACTGTCAAGCCAAAGGTACTGTACGGTGAGTATGTTTCTGGTGAGGATTTTACCGTCAATTTTTGGATGGAAAAATTTGAAGGTGGAGGTCCTGGGAAAGAAGGCAATGAACTGTTCGCAGCCGGACAGGGTTTCATTTTTAAGGATGGGACGCTTGCCGAAGTGACGTGTGAATACCCTGCAGGCACCATCAAATGCACAACGACTACATAGGAGGGGAACTGCTTCTCAATTCCGATGGCCCATGGATCAAAAAAGAAAAGCAGAAACAAGGTAAGCTCGGAGCAACGGCCATCACGGCCATTAACGAATCAACTCTGGACAACTCAACTGGTGACTTGAACTTCACTCTGACCTTCAATGGGGCATTCGATAACGACGATAAAGCATGCTTTTCCGTCATTGCAGAATACGAGGGTAATCCCGCGTTTATACCCAATGACTCTAATCCAAATATTTCAAAAAGACGATCATTTTACAAAGGTCACGATTGACATCGAAAAGTGCCATAAGTCGGGAAAATCGCATTGATCATGAGGTTAGAAGTCTAGGAAAATCAGCGTCGGCAATGGTGAGTCGATCGCTTAACATGTTGAAACTGCATAACCTTTGTCCCCCTACCAGGTTGAATCTGATAGGGGGATTTCTTTGTCCCGCCTTTCCTGTTGTTCGAGGCTGCCATAAGTTGAACGGCATCTGACCACTATGATGGGAATGTCGTTTTTCTGCCACTGTGAAAACTGGTGATAACTTGCCAGCCCCTGGAACTCTTTAGAGATTCCAATTTATTCAGGATATTATTCTGATATCTTGCCGTGTGTTCGCAGTTTCAATTTCAACCCAAGACTTGGAGGTGTGTTATGAGAGTGTCGAAGGCAGTGTGTTTTTTTTCAAGAGTACCAAAAGGCTAACGCGAAGAGAGCTTCCATCCGAACCTATTCCACAACCCTTCCCTCGTTCAACAAATCCTTCGAGACCAGGGAGCTTGAGTCCATCTCAGTCGAGGAGATTGTCTCCTTTCTGAGGAGCCTCACGGACGGAAGAAAACAAGTCGCCAAGCATGCCCGCTATTCCCACCTGAGAACCTCTTCAATTTTATCAGGGAAAACCTCAGTCCAGGCCTTCCGAATCCCTGTGATGCCCCGATGCTGAAGAAGCTCTTCCGCTGCGGGAAACCTGTCCAGTGGGATATCTTGGAAAAAGAAACCGTTGATGAAATCATCTTCCGAACAACAAAACTGAGAAACCGTGTCATGCTGGAGCTCATGGCAAGGGGTGGGATGAGAATCGGGGAGGTGCTCAACCTCACTCCCAAAGATATAGACGAACAGAAGCTGACCATCACAGATCCAAAGAGCGGAAAGGAGATAGAGGTCGTATTCATTCCCAGGAGACTGGCCACTCGCTTAAAGGACTACATTGGAATGAAAGGGATCAAACCCGGCGAGAAAATTTTTCCGATAACCTATAGTGCAGCCAGAGTCATGTCGAAAAAAGCAGGGTTGCTGGTCGGTGTTCAACTCAGACCCCATGATCTCAGAAGGCATGCGGCAACCTATGCATCCAGGTCAGGAATACCAATCGAGATCGTCAGCAAGGTCATTCTGCGGCACTCCAATTTGGCTACGACCCAAAGATACCTTGGGAAGATTCAGGATGCTGAGGCAAAAAGGTGGATTGAGAACCTCTACAGTTAAGTAGTTATCCCCATTGGTTGGGATTGAGCCCATAAGGTCTCATCCCAGCCAGCCGGAAAGGCCAATCAAAAGGACTGGATATGGTTTTGTAATAGTGAGGTTTTTGATCATCGATTTTGCTCGAAGCAAGGCAGCTATCTTCTATTTGGGGGTACGAGATGTGAGCACCCATCCCTCTCGGATAGCTCTTTTCGATTTCTGCCAATAATTCCCGGATTGGTTTATACATGTAATCGCCCCCATCGATTACGTGCTTTCCCCAAAAGAATTAAGTGTTTCCCCCCATTGCGACCTCGCGCGATGCCTTGTAGAAGGTAAGCATTCAGAAAAATGCCAAACCTACCGTGAGGTGGGGACGGAAAGCCTCGGGTCTCCATGAGATGGCCGGGTTGCCTGAAACGGTGATTTTGTTCTTCTCATTCTCAGATGCTGCCTTGCAATGTAATCTCTTTGAGAATTGGAGATGACCATACCTACATATATGGAGGTCATTCCGAAAATTGGTGAAAAGCGTTCGAGAACAAAGGTACTAAGGGTTCTTCAGTGTCCAGCGGATTTTGGGTGATGCTCAAGCCGCAAGAGCCGGGTGCGCACGCGATCCATTTTGAAGGGAGATGCACACATGGTCTGCGATGGTTGGGTCCAAGACGTAACGCACAAAATCATCGTGACGCCATAGAGCACCTCGAGATTTACCCGGATCGACAAAAGCCCATCGTTTTTCGCCGGAAACTCTATGTCCCACGATTCAGGGACCTGACATCTTCTGTACCGGGAAATCCGGCACCGCACCGTTGCTGCGTTCCTGATCGCTGACGGCATAGGCCATCTTCGTGCGCAAAGCAGCGATGATATGGCAGGAGCTGTGGGGGGATAGCGTCAACGAGGGCGTTGCGCTGAGGAGCGACTTTGCGTTTGGCTGCGAAGGTGCTCTGGCTGGCGCTGGCAGCATGATTTGGCCAAAGTCGAGATTAAAATATC
>JADGQM010000042.1 GCA_017881795.1 Syntrophobacteraceae bacterium | reverse complement strand
TGATCACTGATCACTGTCTAACGAGAAGGTTCGGGTTCCTTCTTTTGGAATTCAATAAGCAATTCATTCTCTCGAATCCAGCCTAATCCCTCGCGCACCATTTTCTCCTGGGCTCGCGGGCTATTCTTAAAGGCCTGGATTTTCCTGAACAGCTTCTGGTTCTCTTCTTTGAGATTGAGTATTTTCGCCTCCAGTTCTTCGACCTGCGCACACTGCCTGCGAAATCCGAGGATGCCCTGAGAAGAGAAAAAGATGCTCTGAAACAACAAGCCATTGAGCAACAAAAGCACGCCTAGCAGCAAGAACAAAGGAGGAATTCCCCGCAACACGGTGTTTTGATCTTCCCCTGCACCCTCATCCCGATTTCGGTCGAAGATTCTCCTATTCATCCTGTTGCCTCCCTGGTTTAGCCGAAAACCGTTTCCGGGATCTCTACGGATGGAAACAACCTGAGATCCGTGTGAGGAATGAAGAGAGCTCCCCGAAACTCGTTCATAAGTTCCATGTTAACGTTCAATTCAACGTAAGTGATCTGATCGCAGACTCTTTCGATGTCCTGGAGAACCGTGCGATCGAGCAGCGCCATGGCCGCACCACAGCCAACAGTGTCTCCGAGTCCTTGGTAGGTTTCAAGAGGTAAATCAGGCAGCATACCAATTTTAATTGCCATGGAGGGATCGATGTAATTGCCGAAGGCGCCGGTCACGTAGAAGCGTTTGAGATCACAAAAACTCAATCCCACTTTCCCGGTGATGAGAGTGAGAATAGTATACATGGCTGCTTTAGATTTAAGAAAAATGCCGATGTCGATTTCCGAGATCAACAGATCCTGACCATCAATGGTTTCAGCGCCACGAGCGACGACATAGGCCGGCCCGTCAGCAGTATCGACGATGCGCGGAGAGCGCATCTTGCGGTTTATTTTCCCCTGCACCGTCAAAATCCCTGACATGAACATTTCGGCGATGAGATCGATTAACCCGGAACCGCAGATGCCGGCTGCTTTCTCTTCACCCAGAACATGATAGGAGGGTTCCAGGCTGTCTCGATCGATACGCACCCGGTCAATTGCTCCCGGAACGGCCATCATCCCGCGCTCGACCACGCCACCTTCGAGGGCCGGGCCCGCCGCTCCCGCACAGGCAATAAGCCAATCGCGATTACCCAGCACAATCTCCGCATTGGTTCCAACGTCTACCAGAATGCTGAGCTCTTCCCTGCGGTGCAGCCCCACAGCGAGGATGTCCGCGATGAGGTCCCCCCCGAAGTACGCGCCCACATTCGGCAAAAGATAAAGGAGCGCCTGAGGATGCGCAGCCAGTTTGAGATCCACCGCGTGGCAAAGGGGAAACCGGTTTACTGCGGGTATGTAGGGCTCTTTGCAGATGTTTGTGGGGTCGAGGCCCATCAGAAAGTGACTCATGGTGGTATTGCCGGCCACAGCAAGCGCGTATACATCCAGGTGGGAAAAGCCGATGTCCTTCAACATCTGGTGCATCGTGCGATTGAAAGCATCCAACAGGAGCCTCTGGAGGAGCCTGAGGTTGCTTGCCTTGCGAGCAAACAGAAGGCGGGTCAGGATATCTTCACCATGAGCGACCTGAGGATTCGGGACAGAGTCCTCTGCGAGCAGCTTCCCGGTCCGCAGATCCAACAGATAAAAAACCAACCGGGAGCTTCCCAGATCGACCGCAAACCCCAGGAGCGGACGCTTCTCGAAACCGGCGAAGACTTCCATTAGCTCCCAATGGCACAGATGCCATCCCAGCACCGCCGTGACTTTGAACCGCCCCTGACGCATCTGCCGCACGAGGTGATTAATGCGTGAAGGATGGACCTGTAACGGGCTGAATCCTCTTCGTTTCAAATCCCGCACCAGCCGGTCCAAATCACCCGTGTTATCATCCAGACCGGGAGGGGGGAGCTCGCATTCGATCGGCTCCACCATGGGCTGATGGCGTATCCATGAAGGCATGGCAAAAGGCATCGGGAAAAGGCTTTCTCTAGAGGCTCCTGCAAGAGTGCCTAAATGCCATTTCATCTTTCTTGTCTTACCACGAAAGACACGAACAGCACGAAGAAGTTAAGGTTCTCTTCAGGACCAGTGAATCTTCCTAAATTGCATCACGTTTACGGTCAGTTCCAGAAGGCCACAAACCATAACATCTGAGAGATCCAACTGAAAGCGGCTATCGAGCTTTTCCAGACTATCAAAAATGCGTTTCCCAGGCTCCAGATTGAATCCCAACGCATGTGCATTCTGAAAATGGGATGGGCGGCACCAATGGGGCGGTGTAAGGCTAAAATGCATGCGGCAGGCGAAAGGTCGATAGGGGTAGATCTGACAAAGCTGGGTGTCCAAGAAAGGGCAGCGCTGCTCCAGATCCCGGTAGAATTTTGGGACTAACGCAGCGAGGTTTCTGCAATCATTTGGTGCGGTATTTCCATTTGTTTGCTGGTGGAAGACTTCCACCCAAAGCTCTTCCGCCTCCAGGCAGCGCCGGAAAAACCTCGAAGCCGCTCCGCTTTGCTGCATTCCATGATAGAGATAAATCAATTCCGCAATACTGACTCCCGTTGGCATCTGGTAGCAACAATGAGGACATTGCGGCTGACACTGCAACATCAATCCAGCATTTCGGAGCTGCCTGAGGGAGACCCTTGTGGTTTCGTCAAACAGGTCCATGACTTTCTTAAAGTATCTCAGAAAGGACGCCGGCAAGGTTCCGTCAACTGGCAATTTTCCCAAGCCATCCAGACAGGCGCTCTCAAAAAGGTACCTCGCCATCTGCTGTTGGTAGGCTATGGCCGTCTTTAAGGCATTCTGAATCAGTCTGGTCACTTCGAAGGAAGAATATTCTGACCGAAAGCCGATCCTCGATTCGATCATAGCGACTCATCTCACCAAGAATTTGTTTGCGATGGAGAATTTCATGCCGAGACTATTTTAGAATATTTGCCCACAATGTGTTATATTTCTTACGATTTTCAACTTGACACCTGATCCGCTTTTACTTAAGCTTACGCGCTGCTGGTGCTGTGGAGTTAGGCCTCTGCGTGGTGCAGCCGGCACCGGCTCAATGAGTGGGGTCCCGGACCCCGGATGCCCTTTTGGGGCTTTCAGGCTACGGCCTTTATGGAAATGAGGTTCGGTTTTTCCAACGGTAATGGCTATCCTTTCCGCTAGCGCTGTCTAAAATCTCATTCTGGCACAAGCCCCGAACATTGCTTTAAGGTTTTGGTCTTATTATAACTGACGTGGCAGCTTGAAATCATTATCTAATTCTGATGGTCCAATTGGAGCGAGAATAACTCATGGAGCACATTCAGGTCAAAGAACTGGTGGAAGTTATCGCGCGCGCTTTAGCGGAGAATCCCGAAGAAGTTCAGGTGAACGAGATCATTGGGCAGCAAATCTCCGTGATCGAACTCAGAGCCGCAAAGGTCGATCTGGGGAAGATTATTGGCAAGGAAGGACGCAATGCCCATGCCTTGCGCACCTTGGTCAATGCTGCAGCGACTAAACTCCGAAAAAGGGCGGTCCTGGAAATTCTCGAGTGAGGTTTGAGAGAACCTTTCTGTAAGAGCAAGAGAGAAGATGCCAGAATCAGAGGACCAGGCAACAGGGACTCCCTGTGGTGGTGATGGGCAGCCCGCTTGTTTTGGTGATCCAAGCCAGGTTTGCCCGAGGGATGAAGAAGGCATCATCCAACCCCAACCCGGGTGCACCTCCTGCGAGTTTCTAAGAAGCTGTCTGCAACAGGCCCTCCGGCGAGAAGGAATGCTTGTGGACTCATCCGGTCAACAAGTGGTCTCGAAGACTACTCATTTTCTCAAACGCTGGTCAAACAAAAAGCTTGCTCATAAAGACAGTCAGGATCAGCCTACCTGAGAAGTGAATCTCACGACAAGCAAGAAAGCCAACTAACCTTTGCTCTGGGCGCAGTGCATGAGTCCCTTTGACCGGACTCAGTCCGGGAAAATAGCCGTCGTCCACCAAGGGGCGCTGGGGGATTTCCTGCTCGCGCTGCCCGTTCTGGAGGGATTGCACCGCTCCTATCCCCGGATCCGCTTGAAGCTCTGGGTGAAAGCGGAGCATGTCGCGCTTTTCGCCGAAAAGTTGTACATCGAGGAAGAACACCCGCCAGATGATCGGGAACTGACTCCATTCTTTCACGACGAGCTCTGGCGAGAGGCGAAAACGCCGCGATTCTTTGAAGACACTCTGGCAATTTTCATCTTTGGACAGACGGGCAGCCGGGTTCTGACCACGAGACTTTCTGCACGACTGCCTTGCCCTGTGCAGTGGCTGCAATCCTTCCCGAACCCAGGGTCGACTCAGCATGTTCATCACTTCCTTCTGGAACAATGTCGGCAATTAGGTTGGTCTGTGGAGGAGTGCCTTCCTCAACTCAAACCGCCCCGGCCCGAGCAATCTTTTATCCAGGAGTATCTGCGACGGAAAACCCCAACGCCCACTGGTAAACCCATTGTTGTCCATCCCGGCAGCGGAGGATTACGGAAAATTTGGCCCTTGAAGAACTGGTGGGCGCTCTTTCGGTTTCTGGCTGAGCACTATAGATTTCCCGTATATTTGACACTGGGACCTGCCGACGAGCGGCTCAATAGCTTTGCCAGGGAAGCTGAAAAGCTCGATGTGACGGTGCTCGAGGGGTTTCCTCTCCCCCGTTTGGCGGCGTTCCTCGCGGAAAGTCAGCTCTTTATCGGAAGCGATTCCGGGGTGAGCCACCTGGCTTCGCTAATGGGAATCCCAACGCTGGCCATTTTTGGGCCGACCGATCCGGGTATCTGGGCTCCTCGCGGCTCCAATGCCCATATCATCAGGGAAAGTTGGGAAGAGGCTGAGGTTTTGACCTGGTCTCCGGACCCTCCAGCAGCCACTTTGAACCCGCATGTCCTGGAAGCAGTGAAAAACCTGCTGCCCTCTTCATGACCTGGGGCGATGTCCGGACTTCTGCGAAATGGCAGCAGCTTTAGGAAATGATTTGATGGCAACCATGGGAGTACGTGTTTCGAGAGGCAAGGATGCGGGGGGAGTCAGGGAATAGAGGAGACCACCTGGATGCCCTTGGCCTTGAGTTCAGATAGAATCGGTTTCAAATCAATCTTTTGCAGACGAATCGTGTAAGTATCTTCCGCTCCCTCCAGCGCCGAGGAATGGCAGATGCTGATGATTTTTGCGCCATGATCCTGGATCAATCGGGTCAGCTCCTGCAGTGAAACCAGCGGCGGAGAGATCTTTACATCCAGGCGTGAGGACTGGGTAAACATGCCCATCATGGAAATGAATGCTGAAAGGATATCTACGACGGTGATGATTCCAACCAGTTTGCCCTTTTCAACGACGGGCAAGCCACCGATGCGTTTCTCCAAGATGAGGTGCGCGGCCTCATCCAGTGGCATGTCCGGGTAGACTGCATAAGGCTTGCGCACCATGACATCTTCCAGAGTCAGCTCCTCCAGCATGGAAGCAATCAAAACACCCCGCAAATCGGCATCGGTCACCCAACCCAGGAGGGTCCTTTCCGTATCCACCACCGGCAAGTGGCGGATCGAATGCTCCTTCATCAGGTTCAAAGCTTCCTGTATGGATGCTTCCTTCTTAATGCTCACCAGTTCTGTGGCCATACAATGGCGGACAATCATCCGGAGTAGATCCTGTCACCAAAAGAATAGACTTTGATTTCCATGAAAGTTGAGCTATCATAAGCAAGAAGTTTGCCAACAGTCCGTGCCCAACCTATGCGATATCCATTTAAATTGCAACAGAAAACTCCTCTGGGGCATGAGACCTGGGAAACAAGTCCCGGCGGAGGGGGGGGCAGGAGGTTGTCAGATTGACATGTGAACGCCATTTGCTATACTCCTAGCGGCTTTTCAGAACGGTTTAGGAATGACCAAACCGCAAGAAAGGGAATGATTCCGTGCGCCAGCCAAAATTCATTTTCATTACGGGTGGGGTTCTTTCGTCTCTGGGTAAAGGTCTGGCTGCTGCTTCCATCGGTGCTCTGATGGAGAGCAGGGGGCTGCGGGTAACGATTCAAAAGTTGGATCCGTACATCAATGTTGATCCGGGGACCATGAATCCGTTTCAACATGGTGAGGTTTTCGTCACGGATGACGGCGCCGAGACTGATCTGGACCTTGGGCATTACGAGCGGTTCACTCATGGTGTAATGTCAAAGAACAACAACTATACTTCCGGAGGGATATATTATTCGGTCATTACGAAAGAGCGCCGCGGAGATTATCTCGGCGGCACCGTCCAGGTGATTCCGCACGTTACCGATGAGATTAAGGCCTGCATCCGCGGTGTGGCAGACGATGTGGACATCGTCATCGTGGAGATTGGCGGGACTGTCGGCGATATCGAAAGTCTTCCCTTTCTTGAGGCTATCCGCCAGTTCAGGAACGATGTCGGGAGGGACCATGCCGTCTACATTCACGTCACTCTCTTGCCGTATATGAAAGCTTCCGGCGAGCTCAAGACCAAACCCACCCAGCACAGCGTCAAAGAACTTCGGGGCATCGGTATCCAGCCGGATATTCTGCTCTGCCGCACCGAACACTCCCTTGCCCCCGATATCAAAGCCAAGATTGCTCATTTCTGCAATGTCGAACGGGATGCGGTCATCACCGCCATAGATGTGGGATGCATCTACGAGGTGCCGTTACTGTTCCACGAAGAAGGTCTGGATGAGAAGATCCTCCAGTTGCTCAACGTATGGACTCGTTCCCCTGTCCTCGATCCGTGGGAAAAACTGGTCCACACCCTGAAACAACCGCTCTATGAGACACGCATCGCCATTGTCGGCAAATATATCGATCTGAAAGAATCCTACAAGAGTCTAAATGAGGCCTTAGTGCATGGTGGGGCGGCACATAACGCCCGCGTTAAGCTGGACTATCTTGATTCAGAAAATGTGGAAAAAGATGGAGGAGAAACCCTTTTGGAAGAGGCGGATGGGATTCTCGTGCCGGGGGGCTTCGGCCAACGGGGAGTGGAGGGAAAGATCAAGGCCATCCGCTATGCACGGGAGAACCGGATTCCTTTTCTGGGGATTTGCCTTGGAATGCAGTTGGCAACGGTGGAATTTGCCCGCCATGTCGCCGGTCTGGAAAAGGCCCACAGCATGGAATTTGACAAGCATTCGCCCCATCCCGTGATTTTTCTCATGCGAGAATGGTTTGATCACCGAACCAATCGCATCGTCCGCCGTGACGAGACCACCAACCTCGGGGGCACCATGCGCCTGGGAGCATATCCTTGCATTCTCGAACCCGAAAGCCTCGCTCTGGAGGCTTACCGATCTCAGGAAATTTCCGAGCGGCACCGCCACCGTTATGAATTCAATAATGATTACCGTGAGATCATGGGTAAACACGGCATGCGTTTTACTGGCCTTTCACCGGATAAGAATCTTGTTGAAATTATCGAAATTCCGGATCACCCCTGGTTTTTGGGCTGTCAGTTTCACCCTGAGTTCAAGTCCCGACCGATGGATCCCCACCCGATTTTCAGAGCCTTTGTAGGCAAAGCGCTCGAAGAAACCAAGCGAAAACACCCCGAAGCTTTTCCGAAGGATCCCGTTTGTTGAAAATTTTGGAGCTTATCCGTGAGTCAATTTGAAGTTATGGGGCAGGCGCTGGGCACGACCCGCCTCTTCGTAATTGGAGGCCCCTGTGTCATTGAGAGTCGGGAAATGGTTCTCATGATTGCCGACTTCATGAAACAGGCGTGTGAACGGCTGCAGCTCTCGTACGTGTTTAAGAGTTCCTATGACAAAGCCAACCGCACGTCTTGGGATGCCTTCCGTGGGCCTGGGCTTAGAGAGGGATTGGACATCCTTGCTTCGATTCGAAGAGAGCTGGGCATCCCCATTTTGACGGACGTACATACTGTCCGAGAAGCGGAAGAGGCGGCAAGGGTCGTGGATATCCTCCAAATTCCCGCTTTTCTGGTGCGCCAAACGGATCTTTTGGTGGCTGCCGGGAACACGGGCAAACCGGTCAATTTGAAGAAAGCGCAATTTATGGCTCCCGGGGATATGATTCATGCGATCGCTAAAGTCCGTCAGACGGGCAACGACAGGATTCTGGTGACGGAGCGGGGCACCCAATTTGGTTATAACAATTTGGTCGTGGATATGCGTGCCATCGCCATCATGGCCGAATTCGGGCTGCCGGTGGTTTTCGACGCCACCCACAGTGTGCAACTTCCAGGCGGTCAGGGAACGAGTTCAGGCGGCCAGCGTCAGTTTGTTGCTCCCCTCGCCCGTGCTGCCGTAGCCGCAGGCGCTCACGGAGTCTTTCTCGAGATGCATCAAGACCCCGAGCGAGCTTTGAGCGATGGTCCGAATTCTCTGCCTTTGTTTGCCGTGCCTCAGCTTTTGGAGGACCTGCTAAAAGTTTACCATGCTGTGCACGGTGCGGAGTCCTGAAACCCCTCAGCGTGCATCGAATGTTTCCTGCGCGGGAGGAAAAATGGCGCCAGTGAATATTGATGAAAAGTTGCGGTCCCGAATTTTGCCTGTTCGCTTGATGATTTTTGATGTGGATGGAGTCTTGACCGATGGGCGCGTCATCTACCACGATGATGGCTCTGAAATCAAGGCCTTCGATGTCCAGGACGGCCATGGCATTAAGCTCCTGCAAAGGGCTGGTATCGAGGTGGCTCTGATTACCGGACGCTTTTGCCGGGCTGTGGAGCACCGGGCTCAGGGTCTTGGCATCAAGAGAGTGTATCAGGGCTCTCATGACAAGGTGGAGGCTTGCGACGAGATTTTGGCGGAAACAGGCCTCACGCAAAAAGAAATAGGGTTCATGGGCGATGACCTCATTGACCTCCCCTTACTGCGCCGAGTTGGGTGGGCGGTGGTAGTGCCCAACGCTGTTTCCCATGTGATCCCTTATGCCCATTATGTCACCAGGGCCAAGGGAGGTCACGGCGCCGGCAGAGAGGTCTGTGACCTGCTGCTGCGGGTCCAGGGCCGGTGGGAAGAGGTAACCGCGCGATATTTTGAAGATCCCGGTCCATGATGCAAGCTATGTATTCTATCTGTTTTCCCGGCAATGCGGTGACGAGGACATGAAGTTTTCGCGAAAACTGGCTCAGGGCGCTGTCTTAGCTTTCGCTCTTGGCTTGACGATGGTGCTCGTCATAGGTGTCTGGAAAGGAAGGACCCAGAAGGAGCTGCAGGCGGTTCAAACGACCACCAAGAGTGATGCCGAGATGAGGCTCAGTGACATGGAGTATACTGAATTGCAGGAGGGGAAACACCTCTGGACGATCAGGGCCGCAGAAGCCAAATATTTCCAGGAGTGGCAGAAAACCCTTCTGTCGTCAGTGCATATTACCTTTTTCCTTGAGAGTGGTGAGGAAATCCAATTGGAAAGCCAAGAAGGGGCGCTCTACGCCGGGACCAAGAACATTGAACTGTGGGGCGCCGTTCACGCAGTCCTGCCGCGGGGATACCAGATGGCTACCGAGCGGGCCCTGTATGATCATCAAAAAAAAACCATTTCTTCAGAAACACCTATTCGGCTCACAGGACCGGATGTGCAGCTTGAAGGCAAATTGTGGGAATACCGGATCCCGGAAAATAAGGCAGTGGTTGAAGGTGGGGTTCAGGGGGCGCTGGTCTTCCTGCCATCGAAAACGAGACCTGTGCAGTGAGGCCTAAATTAATGTATCGCCGCGTTAGGAACTGGCAATTGACTGCTCTTTGTTTGGTGTTCCTGGTTGTCACCCCCCTGATCGCTCTGGGGCAGAAGAGTTCACCGGAAAAGCGCGCTGCCGATGCTGCGCCTGCGAAGATGCTCCAGAGCGACTCACCTCTGAAAATTGCGAGCGATCGCATGGAGGCGAATCAAAATGACAAAACGGTTCTCTTCGAAGGTCATGTTGTTGTTCAGCAGGACGATTTGACGATAACCGGCAAGCGCCTTACGGTTTATTCCGCGGAGGCGAGTAAGGACGCCGCCGCACAATCAGCCATGGTAGACAAGATCGATCGGATCGAGGTCGAGGGAGACGTTGTCATCAGTCAAAAAGACAAAGTGGCCACTGCAGAACGGGCTGTCTACTACCATCAGGAACAAAAGATTGTGTTAAGCGGCCAACCCAGCGTGACCCAGGGACAGGATAGAATTCAGGGGCGTTTAATAACCCTCCTTATCGCACAGGGGAAAAGTATCGTCGAGGGCGGTGCGGAGACGCCGGTCCAGGCCGTGCTCCACCCCGCCAAGAAGGACTAGTTCGTGTGCTCCCCGGCGAAAAGCTTGATGGTGCGAGATCTTGTCAAAACCTACAAGGGGCGTTGTGTTGTCAACGAGGTGACCCTTGGAGTCGAACCAGGCCAGATTGTGGGACTCCTGGGTCCGAACGGGGCAGGGAAATCCACCACCTTCTATAGCGTGGTGGGGATCATTCGCCCGGACCGCGGAGCGGTCATCTTGAACGGTGAGAACATCATTCATATGCCGATGTACCTGCGCGCCAGGAAAGGCATTACTTACCTGCCACAAGAGCCGTCGGTGTTTCGTAAACTGAGTGTGGAAGAAAATCTGCTCGCAATCCTGGAGACGATAAATATCGGCAAGCAGGAACGGCAGTTGCGGTTGAAGGAGCTGTTGGCGGATTTGAATATTTCACATCTGGCCAAAAATCGGGCTGATCGATTGTCCGGAGGGGAGCGGCGGCGTGTTGAGATCAGTCGGGCGCTGGTGACCCAGCCTGATTTTATTTTATTGGATGAACCCTTTGCCGGCATCGATCCACTTGCCGTTCTCGACATTCAGGGTCTTATTCGATCCCTCAAAGCCAAGGGCATCGGCGTACTCATCTCCGATCACAATGTTCGCGAGACCCTAAAGGTTTGTGACTGGGCCTATATCATGCACGAGGGAAAGATTTTGGAAGCGGGGGATCCGGTGACGATTTCACAGAGCGACTTGGCTCGCCGAACCTATCTGGGAGATCAATTTAGTCTGTCGTAATGAGGCAAGATAATGGCGGCACTTGAACTAAGGCAGCAACTAAGACTAACCCAGCAGTTGATTATGACGCCTCAGTTGCAGCAGGCGATCAAGCTCCTTCAGCTTTCTCGGCTCGAACTCCTGGAAACCATTCACGAGGAATTGGAGATCAATCCCATGCTCGAAGAAATGCAGGAAGAGAGTGGTGAAAGCGATAAGGGGATCGAAGAGGCGCCGGAACCTGCGGAGGAATTCAAGGAAATTCAAGTTCTGGAAAGCTTGAGACAGGACTTCGATTGGGAATCGTATCTGGACGAATACAATACAAGCACTCCGGTCCTTTTCGAAACGGACCCCAATCGGGAATCACCCTCTTACGATCATCGGCTCACCCTTCCGGATACGCTGCAGGAGCACCTTGTCTGGCAAATGCGGCTTTCGGATATGAGCGAAAGCGACAAAGAAATCGGCATGTTCATCATTGGCAACCTGAATGGCGATGGCTATCTGGATGCTTCCCTGGAAGAGATCGCGAGCATGGCCGAGGTCAGTGCGAAAGAAGTGGAACAAGTCCTCGTCAGGGTTCAGCTCTTTGATCCGGTTGGAGTGGGTGCTCGCAATCTGCAGGAATGCCTTCTGATTCAAGCAAAAAGCCTGGATCTTAAGGATGACTTGGTCGTCTCGATTATCGAGCACCATCTGCATTATTTGGAAAACAAAAACTTTCAGGGATTGGTGCGGGTGCTGAAGAGGACTGTGGACGAAGTAAAACTCGCGGTTGGCCTTATTCTAAACTTCAACCCTCGTCCAGGAAGCGCATTCAGCGAAGAATCAGTAAACTACATTAGCCCGGACATCTATGTTTTTAGAGTGGACAACGACTTCGTCATTCTCCTGAACGAGGACGGCATGCCGAAACTGCGCGTGAGCTCCTATTACAAAGATGCGCTCAGCCAGGATGCCGTTATTCCCACGGATGCCAGGGACTTCATTCATAACAAGCTGCGCTCGGCAGCCTGGTTGATCAAGAGCATCCATCAGCGCCAGCGGACTTTGTACAAGGTCGGCCAGAGTATCGTCAAATTGCAGCGGGATTTTTTCGAAAAAGGAGTGGCCTTTCTCAAGCCCATGGTTTTAAGGGATGTTGCTGAAGATGTGGGAATGCATGAGTCCACCATAAGTCGCGTCACATCCAACAAGTACATCGATACCCCTCACGGGATTTTTGAGTTGAAATATTTCTTCAACAGTTCCATAAATAGCTTTTTAGGTGAAGCTGTGGCTTCGGAAAGTGTCAAAGAACGGATCAGACAACTCATCAAGGGAGAAGATTCGTCAAAACCTTACGCCGACCAGGAAATCGTTGATATCCTGGAAGGTGAAAACATCAGGATCGCCAGGCGAACTGTTGCAAAATATCGGGAAATGTTAAGCATCTTACCTTCTAGCAAGCGTAAGAAGTCTGCTTGGGGTTGACAGAGAAACGATTCCACGGATAGTTGCTGAACTGAGCAGTCACAGTTTTCAGGGTTCTAAAACATCTCACGGAGGACGGTAAATATGCAAATTAACGTGACTTTTCGTCATATCGAGCCCTCATTGGCGCTCCGAACCTACGCAGAAGACAAGATCTCTCGCATCAAAAAGTACCTCGAAGAACCAATCGAAGCCCACGTGGTGCTGAAAATTGAGAAATTTCGGCACATCGCAGAAGTGCTGATTCTTGCCGACGGCATGCGCATCAATGGTAAGGAAGAAACTGATGATATGTATTCCGCCATTGATGTGGTGGCGGATACGATCGAAGGCCAGGTGAGGAAGGGCAAGGACAAATCGCGCCGTAGAAAGCCTGTAAATACCGGCAAAGACCTCACCTCACCGGTGGATCTTTCTCCTGTGGAAACAACCGACGAAGAAGAGGAGACGCGAATCATCAGGGCGGAGCAGGTTTATGCCAAACCCATGGATCTGGATGAAGCGGTAATGCAACTGAACCTTTCCAGTGGGGAGTTCATGGTTTTCACGAATCGCCTCACCAATCGCATTAACGTGCTCTATCATCGAAAAGATGGCCACATCGGACTTATCGAAACCGTCTCCTGACGAAATCTCACTTCATCTGACGCAATTTGCTGAATGAGGTTGATGATGCGGGCTGAAGAGCGCGAAGCGAGCATGAGGAATTGATGAAATTACTGGATATTCTGCCCAAGAAATCGATTATTCCCGATCTCAAGGGCAGATCGAAAAAGCAGGTGCTTGAAGAGCTGATTGATGCCCTGCTCAACGAGAAACCCGAGCTGGACCGCGAACGTCTCATGGCAGTGCTTCTCGAACGAGAGCGTCTGGGAAGCACTGGCATTGGAGACGGGATTGCTATTCCTCATGGAAAACTGAAAGACCTCAATCAACAACAACTCATTTTAGCCTTTGGAAAATCCTCAAGCGGCGTGGATTTCGAATCGATGGACGGCAAACCCGTTCATCTTTTTTTCCTCCTCGTAGCTCCGGAAAACTGTACGGGGATTCACCTGAGGGCCCTTGCAAGGATCGCCAGGTTGCTCAAGAATGCTCCCGTGCGAAAGAGATTGACGAATGCTAACACGCAAGATGAGATTTATGCCGTGATTCAACAAGAGGACGATGATTTCTAGAATTCATGGCGCTCCCTCCCTCCCTTCCTTTCCTCCCCTCACCCTTGCGTGGCATTCACCAAAGCAAGGTTTGGGATGTGTTCTATGAAGCAAAGAAAAGTCCATGTTGTCGTGGTTACCGGCCTGTCAGGCTCAGGGAAAAGTACGGCCATCAAAGCCTTCGAGGATCTCAACTACTTTTGTATTGACAACCTCCCGGTGCCGCTGCTCCCTGCCTTTCTCGACCTATGTGAAAGGGATATGCCTGACATTTGCCGAATTGCCCTGGGCATCGACATTCGGGAACGCAAGTTCCTCAAAGACTATGACCGGATCTTCCGGTCTCTTGAGGATTCCGGCTATCAATTTGAAATCCTCTTTTTGGAAGCCGCAACTGAAATTCTGCAACGGCGTTATAGCCAAACTCGCCGACTGCATCCGATGACGTCCTCGGAAACGCTGCTTCTCGATGCCATCCATCACGAACGCGAACAGCTGCAGGCGCTGCGAAGCCGTGCCACGAAAATTGTGGATACAGGCAATCTTTCCGTTCACCAACTCAAAGCGATGTTCACCCGCTCTTACTCCATGATTAATGAGGGCGAGTTGTTGAGCATCCAGACACTCTCCTTCGGGTTCAAACACGGGCTCCCCTTCGAGGCCGACCTGGTAATGGATGTGCGGTTTCTTCCCAACCCATATTTCGTAGATGAATTGAAGAACCTGGACGGGTGTTCTTCAGATGTCCGGTCGTGGGTGCTCCAGTCCCAAGCAGCTCAAGAATTCATAAATGCTTACACCCATCTCGTCTTGCGGCTGATTCCCTGGTATATTCAGGAAGGGAAACGCTATCTGACCATCGCCTTCGGGTGTACGGGTGGGAAGCATCGTTCGGTGGTTCTGGCCAACCAAATAGGCGAGAATTTGCGGGAACATCACTATTTCGTAAGCGTTTTCCACCGGGATATTCATTTGGAGTAAGAAGTCTGAATGGCCAAACAGGACCCCAAAGAACTCATCGGCGTTGTGGCTATCTCTCACTGTCGCGTGGCTGAAGAAATGCTCCGCGCAGCAGAACTGATAACCGGTCCGCTCCAGGCCTGCACGGCTCTTAGTCTCCAGGCTGACCAGCCGGTTGACGAAATGGCGAAACAGGTGCGTGATGCAATCAAAGAGGTAGATCAAGGAAACGGGGTGTTGATTCTCACCGACCTCTTCGGAGGTACTCCGGCGAATATCAGTCTTTCCTTTCTAGGGCCGAAAATTGAAGTGGTTTGCGGCATGAATCTTCCCATGCTGATCAAACTTGCCAGTTGTCGGAGAGGTTATCCTTTAAAGGATGTGGCCTCCCTGGTGAAAGAGTATGGTCAACGCCATATTTCTCTTGCAAGTGAAGTGCTGGCTCGTTCCGGAAAGGCATCATAGAAGGACGATCTGGTGAGCCTGGAGATCATGACCAAGAGAACGGAAGCCGTTGAAGCATTTCGCATCACGGAGATGCTCTCATCGGATATCCCTGATGTGCTGGCGATTGAACAACACAGCAACCCGGAACCATGGACTCCGGAGTCGTTCCTGGAGGAACTGCTCCGGCCCCATTCCCAATTGTTGGTGGCGCGGGTTCCTGCGGAATTTGGCGAAATGGTTGCCGGTTACCTATGTTTTTGGCTGGTGGCCGACGAGGTTCAAATACTTAACATCGCCGTGCATCAGGCCTACCGGAGGCAAGGCATCGGCAGAGCGCTGTTGGTTCATTGCCTGAATTTCGGTTTCGAGAAAAAGACCCGCAAGGCTGTCCTTGAAGTGCGTTCGAGCAATTTGACTGCGCAGCACCTTTACAGGAGCCTGGGCTTCCTGGTGGTTGGACAGCGGCCTGATTATTATGGAGGCGGCGGCGAACATGCCGTACTCATGGAACTGAGTATGGCGGCGCAGCGTGCTTCGGGCAAACATGAGCGGTGGAGCAAATTCGATCAGTTTGTTGCGACCGACAGGTCGTGAGGGTGAGGCGGGGTGATCTCATGGCAGAAATGCGAGACTTTGATTTGATGCAATCTGAAGCGCTCACCAAGAATATGGACCTCACCAACGTTGAGGTCCTCATTCCGGAATTCTCCGAAGTCCTCGAAGAAGCAGTGAGAGGTTATGCCGGAAAAGAGCAACAGGCGAGGCAACTCCTGAGAGAATATCATCATCGCTATTGTAACTGGCAGTTTGTGGTCCAGGAGACATGGCGCTATGCAACGTCCAATCTGCGTCTGTATTGCGGCCATCGGCTGAGTGGCAGTGTCGTTTACCTGCTTTCCCAAATTCTTTTTGAGGCATTACGAAGATCCGAGCGCTCTGAAGTCCGCAGTCAAGCGGTGGACCATCTGATCGATTTCTGGCTTAAGTTGGTCGATGCCGTACCAGAGGGAATCGCCCGCCCGCTCCCGGAAGAAGTTTCGGTGAGGAGCGTCGAGCCGTCGGTGGAGACCGTCTCCTTTCTCCACGAAGGAATATTGCGCTATTTCTTCCTGCAACTGAGTGAGCTTCGTGAAGCACCCTTCGAGAGCCTCATGAAGTGTTATTACCAACCCAAGCGGCTGGCCGCCAAGCTTCTTAATCTCTGGCCCCGGCCTCAGTCGTTTGAAGAGCTTCGTGCGCTCCTACAGAGGCTTCAAAAGGAGACGTACCGGTTCTGGCTGCTCAAGGACGACCCCTGTGCATGGGCCTCGCAACAAGAAGGCCTACTCTCTTCCAACCGGCCCTGGTCGGATGTCTGCTATCCGCTCAGCCACGAACACTATCAATCCTATCTGAAGACGGTGGAGACTGAAGTCGAGCCGGAAACGGACCACCGCAAAGCCGTCTCAAGGCTGGAACAATTACCCGATTTCAGTGAGGTTGTGCGGCTCTATTTCAAGCTCCCCGAAGAACTAAAGGCCTATGAAGATCCGGCCCACCCCACTCACCTGAGCACCCTGATGCGCTTCAAAATCATGGAAACAAGAGGGCTTGAAGCGATTCATGAAGAAACGCTGCGGGAAATTAACTTCGATATAGGCAAATGGATCAATGAAGAATCCATTGAAAGTCTGGAAAGTTTTCTCGATCGTATTTTTGACGTTCTTGGAGGGTGCTGGCAGAATTATCCCGAAGCAGCGCTTCAGATCCTCAGAACCATTGGGCTTGAAGTGGTCCAGACTGAGAATAAAGTCCTCATCGCGTTCTTTCTTAAACGTATGATCCGCATGGGGTTTCAGACGCCCCAACTGGGAAGCGTCAGCCAGCATTGGCAGATTGAGATGAATCCGGCTCACCTGCACAATATCCGCATCTGGCTCGATATCATCAACCAGAATCCGATGCGAACCAAGCCCCTGCTCTCCGCCTTGATCGTCAACCTCGCCCTCGGGGGAATCTTCATTCGCGATACGGACCTGTTCCAAAGGGATGTGAGCCACCTGCTCCATGCTCCTATCCGCCCTTCCTATAACCTGGTAAAGCAACTGGCCAAACTCTTTCCGATCTATTTCAATCAAATTGGGGCGGAAGGTCAGCTACGCACCGTCTCCACCGATGTCGACGAGTTGACCGGAAGAGATGATCGGCTGGTCCATTTTCTCCGTAAGCAGAGCCATGTGGAAAGCAACAACGTAATCGTCTCATTTATCGAAGCGCTCATTGAATTCTGGCGGAGTCTCGACAAGGGCCGGCTCGTTACCCTTGTGCCCCCCGAAGTCTTCGATGAAATTTCGGATTCCGGTCCCTTTGTGGATGAGATGCATACGATTTTCGCAACCATTTTCAATTCTCAAACGATTCACCACGCGGAAGATCTCCTGGACCTCTCGGAGTCGGAAATCCATCGCCTCATTCAAGATATTCCCGACGTTTCTCAGCGCGAGCGCCAGCGCGCCTTTCTCATGATCCAATTTTATCAGTTGGTGCACGAAAAGTATGCTCTGAGTTTCAAAGATATTCATGCCCACGTGCAGCGGGCGGCGACCCTGGGACTGCCCGACCCGGCGATCCTGCTGGAGGGTCTTAGCAGCGGTGATCCCTACAAAAAACTGGAATCCATCTTAGATTACCTCATTGCGCTGAAAGAAGTCATTCTCACCCCCTGTGACTTGCAGGTCCTTGAAAACATCTACTACAAGCGTCACATCGCCGTGGATATTCCTTCCATGTACGGTTCTTACAATGAACGCAAGTTTGATGCCCTTGGTCTGACCTTCCGCCTGGAAAATCTTGCCAATGTGCTGTTTGAAGAGATTATTTTTTCGTTCAATCTAACCTTTATCACCCGAGCAACCTTTTTCCGGATTGCCAGGTTCCTGCCTCTTTTCATCAAAGCGCTCGAGATTGACGGCATCAGTTCGTATCGTCTGGCCCGGCAGAAGGAACTCTTTTTAAAGGCCCTGCAAATTCACCGGTTCTCTCATTCTCAGTATACGGATATTTTCCGGGGCTTTGCCGAAGCCATAAGACAGATCATTCAGACCAACTATTACACCGTGCATCAGGACAATCTGGAAGTTATCATCCGTAACTTGGGCCAAGAAAAGCTGCTGCCAAGGTATCGTCGTGAACCCGAAAAAGAGTCAGTAGCCCAAGGGAACCATCGGGTTTCGGAAAGCTTCCTGCGGGATGTCATTGCCAGGACCTTTGGATTGCAGTACTTCGACCACTTCATTGGCAGCATTCTCACAACACTTGCCACCCAAATAGAAAAACTCTCTGTCCAAAATCTGGACTTGTTACTCAGCTACGATCCCGAGAAGACCATTTCGCTCATCCATGCTCCTAATCAGTTGACCTATGATCTGATCCACCTGGGCAATAAAGCCTATACCTTGACCAAGCTCCACTCGTTAGACATCAGCGTACCCCCCGCATTTGTGATCACCACGGAATATTTCAGATGCCAGGACGTCGTTGGCAGTAAAGGGTTTCCTCATGCCCGGGCAGACTTCGAAGAGCGTGTGATGGACCACATCCATAAGTTGGAGGAAGCCACCGGACGCCGCCTTGGATGTCCCGAGACGCCCCTCCTGCTGTCCGTACGCAGTGGTTCCGCCATCTCCATGCCGGGCATGATGAATACGTTCTTGAACGTCGGCATCAACGAGGCCATTGTCGAGGGGCTCATCAAGGAAACAGGAGAAGCCTGGTTTGCGTGGGACAACTATAGGCGGTTCATCCAGTCATGGGCCATGTCTTTGGGGATGCAGAGAGACGAATTTGACGCCCTGATGATTGTCTACAAACAGAAGTACGGCCGGAAGGTGAAGCGACAATTTCACCCCGATGAGATTCGCAAACTGGCACTGGCCTACAAGGAGGCGGCTCACAAGGAACTTAAAATTGAACTTGCTGATGATCCAAGGGCACAACTCTTCATTGCCATTGATCAGGTAACCGCCTCATGGACTTCGCAGAAAGCCAAGACTTACCGGGAAATTATGGGGATTTCCGAGAATTGGGGCACCGCTGTGACCATTCAGGCCATGGTTTTTGGAAATCTGGATACCCAGTCGGGAGCCGGTGTGATGTTTACTCACGACCCATGGAAATCGGAAGACCAGGTCGATCCTGTAGGGGACTTCACTTTGGGCAACCAGGGCGAAGATATCGTAGGAGGCCTGGTCGAACGAATACCTCTCTCGGAGAAGCAACGACTGGGAGAGGGCGAGCGCAAAGAGGAATCTCTTGAAAAACTCTTCCCGAGAGTTTACGAGCGGCTGGTCGAGATTGCCAAAACTCTGGTTTATGAGCATAACTGGGCGCCGCAGGAGATAGAGTTTACCTTTCAGGGTAATCGCGAAGAGGACCTTTATGTGTTGCAGTCCCGCAATATGACGGCACGCATCAAACGCCACTATCCCGTCTTCAAACCTTCCAATGAGCTCAGTGCGAACTATCTTGGCAGCGGTATCGGGGTAAGTGGCGGCGCCTTATGCGGAGTGGTGGCATTCGACCTGGAAAGTATTGAACATTTGAGACAAGAACGGGAGCCCAGCCCGATTATCCTGATTCGTGCGGATACTGTGCCGGATGATATCCGGGAGATCTCGATTGCCGATGGCATTTTGACCGGGAAGGGCGGGGCTACGTCCCATGCGGCCATTGTTGCGCACCGGCTGGAAAAGATCTGTGTCGTCGGCTTCAGCAAGATGCGGGTTTGGCAAAGAGACAGAAAGTGCACCATCGAGGGGCGGATTCTCAGGACGGGTGATATGATTGGCATTGACGGTCGCAGT
>JADGQM010000212.1 GCA_017881795.1 Syntrophobacteraceae bacterium | reverse complement strand
GGATGAATTGACAGGAGAAAATGCTTATGAAAGTTCTCAACCTCTATTATTCTGCAACCGGAAACACCGAAAAGGTCGCCAAACAAATTGAAAACGCCGTGCTGAAGGCTGGCCATGACGTCGAAACAATTCGAGTACTAAAGACCATTGACTTAGACCTCCTCGCTTATGATTTTATCTTCGCTGGGTCTGGAGTCTATGCTTGGCTTCCCGGAAAGCCAATGCTGGAGCTCTTGGAGAAACTCAGGGAAAAATACGCCCAGGCAAAGGAAATCAAACCGGCGTCTCCCAGGAGGCCAGGGAAAAAGGCCGTGGTCTATTGTACATTTGGCGGCGGTCATACCGGAGTGAATGAGGCTCTGCCTGCTGTGAAGTATATGGGGCAACTATTTGATCATCTTGGGTATGAAATTATGAGCGAATGGTACATCGTCGGAGAGTTTCACGGCAAACTGCAGCATCTTTCGACTGGCGGACGTTTGGGAAACATTCAAGGGCGACCCAATGAGGCCGACCTGCAAGAGGTGTTCGAGAAGGTTGTTGGGATACTGCGGGTCTGAAAAGGAGGAAAGCCATGGCAAAGCAAACAGTTGGAATTCTTGGATCAGCTATCCTTTCAATATTGGTTAGACTTCCTCGATTCAGGGTTTGATACCCCACTCTCGGCATATTCTCGGCTCATACCGAAGGCGGCTGCGTTCATAGGCCCAGTCCAGCAACTCCGGCGCTTTGGCCACAGCGGTGCAAAGATATCTTGGGTCAGGCACGATGCCGACGCGTCCTAAATCGAGCCGGTCCGCATCCCAGCAGGTCTGCACGGTGATATCGTCAGTGGGTATGCTGTGCGTGTGGAAGGCGCAGGCGGTTTCGAGTAATGCAAAATCATGGTCAGAGAGATCGAATGCTTTGCCGCGCAGAGACCCGGCAAACTCTGCCCCACGACGACCATGACCTTTTTCAACCTCAATACAGTTCATAGAACGATTCCTTGCCCAGATGCTTCAAGTACTTTTCCGCCAGGAAGTCCAATTCTTCAGGGCCCGCGATGTAAATCCAATCATCGACTGAACCTTTGAAGCAGCACCGTTGGACGACAAATAGACGTTCTTCCGCACCTTCAAGGATAAATCGAAACATAGCCGAAAAGGTGGTCGCTGTTCTCACCAACTCGGAAGTGTCGATCAGCCGAGGGAAGGCCAATGACCGAAAGGACTCTTCCAAGCTTTTGATATCCTGATCAGCTTCGAAAACGGTAATCGTCTTCCCTTTGATATCACACAGGAACCCACCAGGAGATTCTGGGAGGTGCTTCTCAACGATGGCCCTTTCTGAATCCCAAATGAGTTTGGGCTGTATCTTGCGAAGGAAAACCTGAGCGTTGGGGTTCTCGAAAATCTCGTACCCTTCAGGAATTGCCTCAGCCAGGCCACCTTCGGCTTTCATTGAGAAGAAGTACTGCGGGGCGCCGGTCTTAGTCTTGCCTCGGTGTAGGTAGTAAGTTTTTCCTTTTCGGTTTTTGAATTGGACGGGCATTGGGTCACCTTTCAAAATCCAGTGGTTCGATCACTCACGGCTCCTCTCTTCTCATCCCATCAACTTCCCTCAAGAAGAATGCAACCTGATGAAAAAAACGGGTTGAGCCTAGGGCGGCAACTACAGCAACATCCGCTTGCCTGTCTCCATCGTTGACGGTCAGGACTGTCCCACCAAATCTTTGAAGAAAGGCTTTCCTTCCAATTCCTTTGTTACCTCCGCCGAAACCACCTCTGTAGACCAGGAGCAGGCTGCCATATTCATCCTCCCCGAAAGCACCTGGGATGTAGCGGCAAATTTCATCAGGGATGGCCAATTCAAGAGAGAGTGCAACCCTCTCGGCTGGTTTGGGGAGCTTTTCAGTTACTCCGAACATCATTCGTTCATCGGGATTAAAAGCAATCCAAAACTGATGGCCTTTGAACCACTGCGCTTCGACAGTCAATTCTCTCCGATAAAATGGAATAATCACCGAGACAGTTCTGAACGAGTGATGAGGGAGCCATACTACTTCAGCGGACTTCCAGAGACAAGCCGCCAAGCTCAAATATCTCGGGAGTTGCTTGCTGCGCCTAAGGAATACTTGTTATCTGATCATATCATTGGAGGTTGATGAGACGATTGATGGAACGGTCCTCCGGCCAGCCTCAGGAATCTGTAAAGAATGTAAGACACCCTGGCTTCCGCGAATCCGAACGCAGATATTCAGATCATATGGAAACAATTGAGGAATTTAAGATATTGGCAAGTTATGTGGAATTCTGTTCTCGGATACCGGGGAACGTGACATATCATTTCGTAACGGTAAAAATAGCCGGCCGCGCACAGAATATGGAGATGGGGATGCCATCCCGGGAAGTCGTGAAACGAATGGATGGCGACAGCGACCCCGGGAACTGCATTTTCTCCGGGAAGGCTTCCTGGAAGAATTCCTTTAAGGTCTCCCGGCCACAGCGGCTGAGTTCTGACAGGAGGCTTCTCTCGTAGATAAAATACCCTAGCAGGATCTTGGGTATGCTGAAAACAAAAAATGATGGTGGGATACAGGCTTGAGGACTTCCAGGCAAAGCTATCCCCCGAATATTTAGGTCGCTGCAGAATTGAGATTCATCTTTGCCTCGTCAGAATTTCTATCACCGGCTTAGTCAGGATTGCACTTCCAAGATGACTTCCACTTCGACCGGCGAACCCCGATAACGAGCGCGACGATGCAACGACAACCAACTGTATTTCATCGACAAAGGCCTCCTGATCATGACTGGGGAATGGGGTGCTTATTTTGGCGGCGCTCGTGCTGGGCAATGGCCCAGAGGCGGAGGTCTCCGAAGACTTGTGCGAGGGCGGCGGGCAGGTAGTGGGAGTTGAGGCCGCTGGGGTTGGGGAGGACCCAGGCGTGGCTGCCGCCGAAGGGGGTCTTTTGGAGGCCGACGCGGGCGTCTTTGATGCCGGAAACGACGCGGTAGGGACCGATGCCGACGAAGGCGACGACGGTGGGCCGCCAGCGTTTGACTTTGGCTTGGAGGCGCTGGCCGCCGGCGCGAAGTTCGTCGTCTGTGAGTTCATCGGCGCGGGCGGTAGCGCGTTCGACGATATTGGTGATGCCGAATTTGAGGTCGAGGAGGAGGGATTCTTCAAAAGGGGAGAAGAGACGCGGGGTGAAGCCGCCGGCGTGAAGGGCAGGCCAGAAGCGGTTGCCGGGGCGGCCGAAGTGGTGGCCGATGGCGGCGGTGTAGAGCCCGGGGTTGATGCCTGCGAAGAGGACGATGAGGTTTTTTGCGACAAGATCCGGGACGACCATGTTGTGCGCGGCGAGGAGCTGGACTTTGGTGGGTTTCCAAGGGGTGGGCAACGTCCGATTCATAGTGCTGGCGGTCAGAATGCTGCGCTTCGAAGTGGCCATACTAAAGCTCCTTTCAATTAAAGTATCATACGCTTTCACGAGCCGAGTATGACAAACGTATAGAACGATCGAAGCTACGGCCGCGCCTGGATGTCGATCACCTTGTCTTCCTGGCAGCGCGAGCAGCAAATCAAGAGGTTCGGCCCGCCAGAGCCTTGAGGAGCTCGGGGTCATCCGTCTCAGCTTCCTTTTTCTCTCGGAATGAACCCGGGAACACCGGTCTCTACAACGGCATTAAACCTGACCCGCGACTTGATTCCCTCGCTAATCTCCCTCATCGCGTCTTGAGGAAGGGTGGAGACTTCAAAGTTCTCCTTGATCCGGCTGAGGGTCTTCGATGTGGTCAGGAGGGCCGTCCCGCGCTGGATAGCCCAGGCGAGCAAGACTTGCGCGGGGGTCTTGTTGACTCGCCTGGCTATAGTGGTGATGACAGGGTCTTCCAGCAACTTGGGCTCGCTACTGTGCCCTAGCGCCGCGAAAGCTTGCAGCACGATGCGATTCTTTCTGCAATAGTCCAGAAGGTCCCATTGCGGCAGATACGGATGGGACTCGACGTGAACAACTGCAGGCTTGATCCTCGCGGCATCTAATATTCCCTTCACCTGTTCCAAACTGACGTCGGATAATCCGATGGCCTTGCACTTGCCCCCGTCCACTAGGCCTTCCAATGTCCTCCATGTATCCAGCAACGTAACCCCTTTGTCATAAATCACATCGCCGTTCGCATCCCTCGGGTCTTGCTCGTCTCCAGGTTGGAAGGCAAAGGGGGTGTGTATGAGATAGAGATCGACGTAGTCGAGTTGGAGTTTCTTGAGACTGGCCTCGAAGGCGCGTTTGGCGCGTTCGGGACGATGATTGGTATTCCAGAGCTTCGTGACGACAAACACGTCCTCCCGCTTAATCTTCCCATCCCTGAACACTTCCTGCATCGCTTCCCCGACCTCTTTTTCGGTTCGGTAGCGTTCTGCAGTGTCGAGCAGGCGAAATCCTGCTTCAAGCGCCGCCTTGGTCGCGTTTTTGGTTGCCACAGGGTCCGGAATCAATGTGCCAAAGCCCAACGCTGGGATGGCGCCGAATCCGTTGTTGAGGGGTATCTTCGTATAGCGAAGGTCGTCGGTAGGTAGCATTGTGCTCTCCTTGGATATACTCCATGCGTGTTGCGAATTAATCCATTCTCACCTCCAAAATGGCTTCCAGTTCGACCGGCGAACCGAGTGGAAGGCTCGCGACACCCAAGACAAGGCGCGAAGAGACCGTCTCTTCGCCGAAGACATCCCGAAGCAATTCGGACGCCGCATCGGCAACCTTCGGATGCTCGGTGAACTCGGGCGTCGCGGCGACGTACACACCGAGCCTCACGACGTGACTCACGCGATTCAACGAACCCAGCTGCTTCTTCGTGAGCGCAAGCACGTTGAGTGCGGCCGTGTACGCCGCTTCCCGGCCCGCCTTCACGTCCAGGTCTTTGCCCAGGACGCCGGCTATCGCAGCCGTGTGGCCCGAGGTGGCGAGCATCCCGCTCAGGAAAAGGAGGTTACCCGTCTGAACGGCGGGCACGTACGCACCAAAAGGCGTTGGCGCATCCGGCAGATGAATGCCGAGCTTGGCGAGACGCTCCTCGGCGGTGGTTGAGATTGTGATCACGACAAAACTCCTATCAGTTACCAGCGGCCCAGATGAGCGCCGCCATCAACGTACAGGATGTGACCGGTGACCGTTGCGGCGTCGGTCAGGAACATGACCGCCTCAGCGATATCTTTGACCGTGGAAGGCCGGCCCATGGGCGACAGGCCTTCCATGACCGCCTGCGGAGTGTCGCGGTGCAGCGGCGTGTAGACAACGCCGGGCGCGACGGCATTCACGCGGATGCCATCTTTCGCATACTCCATCGCAAGGTGCCGGGTGATCGTTTCCAGACCGCCTTTGGTGAGCATTGGCACTGCCGCCGTGACGCCCCGGATCGGGTTGCTTGCGAGAGCCGCCGTGATCGTGACGACGCTCCCGCCAGTCTTCTGCGCCACCATGTGCCTGATGGCAAGCTGGGTGACGTACAGGAAGCCCTCGACGTTCGTCGCGACGAGTGACCCGATGTCCTCGGCCGTGTACTCCGTAAAAGGCTTGGTGAAGAAGATACCGGCGTTATTGACCAGTGCGTCGATCGACTCGAAGCGGGACAGCGCCGTCTCGACGATCCTGGAGGCAGTTGCCGGCTTGCCGATGTCGCCGTCCAACAGGGCGACGTGGTCGGATGCCGCGATCTCGGTGGATCGAGTCATCTGCCGGGAATTGGCAACGACGTTGAACCCCCGTTCCACAAACGCGGTCACGATCCCCGCACCGATCCCCTGTGAAGCTCCGGTCACGATTGCTGTCTTTCGCTGGTCACTCATGGTTATCTACCTCACGTGAAAAGCAGACACCTACGCGGCATTCCGCTGCATTAGCTTCAGAAGCTCTTGGGCTGCTGCGGTCGACGATGCGGGATTCTGCCCGGTAACCAGACGACCATCGACGATTGCAAAGCTCTCCCAATCGGGAGCCTTCTCATAGTGGCCGCCCAGTCTCTTCAGCTCATCCTCGACAAGGAACGGCACAACTTTGGTGAGCTGAACAGCTTCCTCTTCAGTGTTGGCAAAGCCTGTCACACGTTTACCCCTCACAATCGGAGCGCCCTCGTAGGTCACCCGATGGAGCACGGCAGGTGCATGGCAGACCGCAGCAACCGGCTTGCCAGAATTGTAGAAAGACTCGATCAAGGCGATTGAATCGGTATTATCGACGAGGTCCCACATGGGGCCGTGCCCACCCGGGTAGAATATGCTGTCGAAATCTTCTGCCTTCATGTCGGCGAGCTTGGCCGTCTGTGCAAGCGCCTGTTGCGCCGCCTGGTCCTGCTTGAAGCGCGTCATCGCAGGGGTCTGATTTTCAGGCAAATCGCTCTTTGGATCTATCGGGGGCTGCCCGCCTTTCGGTGAAGCCAGCGTCAGCTCGACACCAGCATCCCTGAACACAAAGTAAGGGGCCGCGAATTCCTCAAGCCAGAAGCCGGTCTTGCGGCCAGTATTGCCCAGTAGATCGTGTGATGTGAGCACCATCAATATTTTCATCTTGTTTCTCCTTTCTATTCTCCACGCGTGACTTGCCGCTCCCGGCAAGCTATTCAATACCGCCAACTCATCGAGCCAAATCTCAGCCCGGCGCGGTCGTCTTACCCGAATCAGGTCCAACGGAGGATTGTTTCGCATCCGGGATGCCAGCGTCCAGATCACCAACAATCCCCGTCCTTACTTCCCCATCGCCTCAGCGACCGTTGTACTTAAGGTGAGTCTCCGTACTATCTGATAAACACCGAATAACACGTGTGCAAGCTGCGGCCGAAGGCGTGGATTTTATGCCGGAAACCTCCCCGTGCTCACAGTCTCGGAATATCCCCCAGGCGAAGTCACTTGATCTTCCTCATCCACATCCCTCCCGACGCGTCCCAGGTGGTTTCAACCATGGAATATCCCTCAGGCCTGGAAAATGATTGCTGCCAAATATAACTCTCCTCCTCGTTGACAAAGTTGGCGCCGAATTCCTTAACGTTTCCAAATCATATTTTTCTGTGCGAGATCTCTCTGGCCAGATGCTACCCTCTGGCGAGCTCCCTTGAAGAATCTTCAAGAGGGGGCTTGCGTACCTTCCGTGTTGCTACTATGATCAAGGACCTAGGAACCTGTCGGAGAAAGGGTGTTAGAAGCCATTTTGTGCTAATTTTTTCCGACTATGAACAAGACATTCAAATCCTGTGACCGGAAACGGATCCTCCTGCTCCCGCCGTGTCTTTTGGACTGGCTCCCGGAAGGGTGCTTGCCCTATTTTACTTCGGTCACATCTCTACCTGCTCAACTAAATATCGAAGGTAATAAAATGCAAACCAAAATCACAATCAAACGTGGTGACATTACAAGGGAAAAAGTCGATGCAATAGTCAACGCCGCCAACCGTTCCTTGC
>JADGQM010000211.1 GCA_017881795.1 Syntrophobacteraceae bacterium | reverse complement strand
CCGCAGTATCTGGTCGAGAATTTCATGGCCTATGTTGAGAATGATGAGGAGAGAGAGCCGTACCTCGCACTGGTTCCCTGCAAGCAGGATCTGCGGCAGGATCGCACCCCGACCTGTACCAAGGCCAAGTTTGACGTGTGGAATGAGAACGAAACCAAATACACCGGCGCCTATCGCTGCATCAAGTGCTGGTTTGAGGGTGAGCTCAACGAGATCGCTGAGTATGTTCCGGGCAACGGTTATGGCTTTGGCTCGGATAAATTCACCCTGGCAGGCCTCCACACCTTCTTGGCCCGGTTCCGCGTAACCGGTGTTGCAAGCACGGTTTGTGTGAAGAAGTTTACGACCCCGAACACCGTTTATGGCCCTGGCGCGGATAAGTGTTCTGGCGGGCAGGTCGCCTCTCCGCTCCTCGGCGTGCTCTATCATGACGTTGTATTTCCTGGTGGTCCCGAAATGATGATCGGCACCACGCCGCACACCGCTGGCGCTGATGGCACCGGCTTCGTCTTGTGGGATCCGCAGGATGCAGAGCCTCCGCAAGCTCCAGGGCTCTAAACTTTTACACCTCTCAAGACCAAACACATGGGGAACGAATTTTCATTTCGTTCCCCATACTTTTTTCTGTGATGGGCATATCTACTGAGTTTTTTCTTGACATATCCATGATGAGTGTGGTTGAAGTTGATCAAGCTATGTAAAAGCGCTGTCCGGAAAATAGCTTTTTCTTAACCCGAAGACACTAAGGGTGTGTGGCGGTTCGCTTTCTCGATGGAGTGGTGACTGTTTGGGGGTGAAATGAGCATAAGTGATGTCGGGAGGTAGCGGACTTGAGAGGTCCTGCAAGGATTTGGTGGGACGGTGGTCTCCGCTAAGGGGCGGGGAATGTGCCGGTGATTCATGGATTTTTCAACGAGGAGGAGAAGTTATGGTAAGGAGAATCGCATTCATTGCTCTGGCAATGGCTCTGGTGTTGGGGATGGTCGGCATGGCCTCCGCAGCCCAGAATGTGGCAAACACCAATCAAAAGGGAAGCCTTCTGATCTGGCCCAAGATCGCTAATTTTGAAGCTTATAATACCTACATCACGATCGGTAATGACTATTACGGTGAGGTGTGGGTAAAGTGTTACTGGGTGGACGCGGAACAAGAAATCCAAGATTTCATGTTTCGCCTGACCCCCAACCAGCCGGTTTGGTTCCGAGCTTCTGATGGACAGGGCGACGGCATTATGACCGTTCCTCCGTTCATGGGTGATGTCGGCGAACTGAAGTGCTGGGCGGTCGATGCCGCTGGCGACACGCAAATTGCTTTCAACCACTTGTATGGCAGTGCCTTGATTTTCGAGGGAGTGACCACGGGTTTTGAGTACAATGCCTGGTCCTTTACGGCTCGCGGTGTTGCCCAGGGCGCCGCGGTCGGCACCGGCGGCAATCTGCAGCTGACTGGTCTCGCCGGCGGCTATGATGCCTGTCCTCAGTATCTGGTCGAGAATTTCATGGCCTACGTCGAGAATACTACTGAGGAGAGAGAGCCGTACCTCGCACTGGTTCCCTGCAAGCAGGATCTGCGGCAGGATCGCACCCCGACCTGTACCAAGGCCAAGTTTGATGTATGGAATGAAAACGAAACCAAATACACCGGCGCCTATCGCTGCATCAAGTGTTGGTTTGAGGGTGAGCTCAATGAGATCGAGGTGTTTGTTCCGGGCAATGGTTATGGCTACGGCTCGGATAAATTCACCCTGGCAGGGCTCCACACTTTCTTGGCCCGGTTCCGCGTAACTGGCGTGGCCAGCACGGTTTGTGTCAAGAAGTTTACGACCCCGAACACCGTTTACGGCCCTGGCTCGGATAAGTGTTCTGGCGGGCAAGTCGCATCTCCGCTCCTCGGCGTGCTTTATCATGACGTTCTATTTCCTGGTGGTGTAGAGATGATGATCGGCACCACGCCGCACACCGCCGGCGCTGATGGCAGTGGCTTCGTCCTGTGGGATACGCAGGCAGAGCCTCCTCAGGCCGCAGGGCTCTAAACTTTTATTCCTCTCAAGACCAAACACATGGGGAACGAAGCCTGCCTTCGTTCCCCATGCCTTTTGCTGCATCCTCGTCTGCATCGAATTTCCACTCCCCCGACAATAATGCTCCTTCCCACTCCTCCGGATTACTTCGCTGTACCATTGTACTGAGGGCTCCTCCCACGCTACAGAGGGACCGGCCCGGAAACCGCGTTGTTGCGGCAAACCACTATCCACTCATTGAACTCAACAGAAAGAGGGAATGCTGCATCGGCTGTTTGGGTAACGGGTTTAAGAGTTGACCAAACGGAGTGGATTCCCTGTCGAGTGTGGCCATCATCATCATGTACTGGCCTCGGACGTGAGGCATGGATCTGAAACCGTTCCGAGCAAGGTGGTGCTCCATGGATTCAACAACAAATCGGAAAAGCGCGGTGGTCAAGGCGGTCGCCTTGGTCCTCTTTATCGTCGCCGCCATTGTGGTGGTCCGCTTTACGCCGGTAAGAAGCTACCTCACGGCGGAAAAGCTCGGCTTCTTCTTGGACGCTGCCGGGCTCTGGGCGCCTGTCGTGTATGTTTTCCTTTACGCTTTCGGGGTCTGCCTGTTTTTGCCGGGAACGCTCCTCACCGCTCTCGGCGCCGCCATATTCGGCCCGTACCTCGGTTTTCTCTGCGTCTGGCTGGGAGCAATGATCGGCGCAAGCCTGGCTTTCTATATCGGCCGTTACCTGGGGCGGGATTTTGCGGCATCGCTCATAGGCGACAGACTCAGAAAGTATGACGAGGCCATCGCGGCAAACGGCTTTGCAACCGTGCTCTACCTGCGCCTCGCCTACTTCCCCTTCACCCCCATGAATTTTGGCATGGGGCTTACCAGAGTGCGATTCTGGGACTATTTTTCCGGAACAGCCCTCGGCATCCTTGTGGGAACGTTTATCTTCACCTTCTTCATCGGTACGGTGAAAGATGTCTGGGCTGACGGAAGGTGGGAGGAGCTTCTTAGCTGGAAGATCTTCCTCGCTCTCGGGCTTTTTGTCTTCTCGTTCTTTATTCCAAAGATGGTGGGAAAGGTGAAGCAGGCAACGAGAGGGAAAAGACCGTTGTGAGACATGTTTTCGAGACCATCACGAGCAACGCGAAAAACTGTCCATTTTTTCAAATCACTCGGAGGATTTCGCTTGACCATTATGAGCATATGCTTATAATAACCCCAAGGAGTGAGCAGAATGCCAAGGCCCCGATGTTGTCGCAGAGTGGCTGGAGAGCCAGTCTGTAAGTTCTTCAAGCCTGCTGGAGTCCCTGCGTCGTCACTGGAAGAGGTGGTTTTGTCCATTGACGAATTTGAAGCGATCCGGCTGGCGGATCTCGAAGGGCTTTACCATGAGCAGGCGGCTGAAAGCATGAGTGTATCACGCCAGACTTTTGGAAGAATCGTCGAAGCAGCGAGAGGCAAAATCGCCAGGGTACTGGTTGAAGGACTGGCACTTCGCATTGAGGGAGGGGTAATCGAGATGGCCGAACAACGAACTTTCAGGTGCCAGCAGTGCCAGCATACGTGGAGTGTGCCCTTCGGGACAGGAAGACCTGTTGGATGTCCCGAATGCAAGAGCAAGAGTATCTATCGCTCCGAAGATGAACGAGGAACTGAGAGGACTGGGCAAGGATGCCGGAGGAATCTGTGCCGCAGGCCTCAGTAAGGTTTTTTGGCAAACAACATAATTTTCACACGTCTTATGTGATTATGACTGCCCCCATGAGTGGATTAAGGCAAGGGCCGTAAAGTTGTAAGCGGCAAGTCTACTTTGATGCGGTTTTAGAGAGAGAGGAGAAGTTACATGAAGATTTGTTTTCCCACCGAAACACTGCAAGGATTGGAAAGCAGGGTATATGAACACTTCGGGTCAGCTCCAGGCTTTGTCATCGTCGATACGGAATCGAAGCACGTTGAAGAAATCAGCAACAATGACCAGCACCACGCTCATGGTATGTGCCAACCTTTAAAGGCTCTCGGAGGTCGCGAGGTTGACGCGGTTGCAGTCGGAGGCATCGGCATGGGGGCCTTGATGAAACTGCAGGCTCAGGGCATCAGGGTATTCCGGGTGACACAAGGCACGGTAGAACAAAACGTCCAATTCATCCTGAAGAAGAACTTGCCGGAATTCGATGCCAGGTTTACCTGTGGAGGACACACCGGCGGCGGGTGTGCTCACTGAGTAATCTTCCCAGGAAGTAAAACTCCTCAGGAAGATAAGTTTTTCTCGTATCCACCCACCCAAGTCAGAATGCTGATGGCGACCTGGATTGCGGGACTGCGTGGATGACTCTGACGTTCTAATGGGTTGCCCCGATCTGATAATGTCACGATAGCTGCCTTATCGAATGAAGGACCAGCAAAACAGTTGTTTGACTACTTAACCAAAGTGCTTGAAAGGCCAAGAAGGCCATTGGATACATCTCTCTATCCAATGCCTCCCTCTTAGGTGTTGAGTCTGTTTCTCTGTTTGATTTTGATGTGATGAGAGCGATACTTGGCATAGATTCCGAGAAGGCGCCCTTGGCACTGGTATACTGGTATGTTGGCAGACCGAGCGGAGAGCCCCTCCAAATGGCCAGAAAAGATGCCTTGGAACGGACCAGATTTGTTCGATGAGTTCATTTCAGAACCATCCCTCTTCCATTTGAGATCACTAATCCTCGCCCAGACGATAACGGCTTTTGCCTGAAAAGTGGCCACACGCGTGCGCGCTGATTTTCGACGATTGATCCCAACAAATTCGGCCTTTAAAGGGTTCCACGTGAGCGAAAGAAACAGGAAATGCTAAGACCCAAAAGTCTGCAACAAGGAATGATGCTCTTTCTCCTTGTTCAGCAGGGTATTGTCCACGTCAAATAGGAACACAACTTTGCCGGGAAACGTCATCCGATCGCCTCCTCGGGCTTGAGGTTGCGCCAGTCGCCATCGCCAGCAATGATATGGTCGGCTTCGGGCAGGGGCTTATGTACCCACTCGTTTGCGCAGGTGCTCCCTCAGATAGGCCCGGTCGCCCATCACGTGTAACAAAGGACCGTGCACCGTCATTTCCACGATGCTAATTGCAGCCACGGGCATATTGATGCGATCTCGGAAACGCCCCACATCAATGCCTAACAGTGAGCACAGCATTATTCGGATCGTGGCCTTATGAGAAACGACGAGGACGTTTCCTGTAGTGTAGGTTTTCTCAATTTCCTCAAGCACAAGTGAACTGCGCCGGGCAATATCGATACCTCTTTCCCCTCCAGTTGGAGCATTCCACCCCGGATCGGCTAACCAGCGAACATAGGTATCATGAAATTCGCGATTCACCTGTTCAGCAGTTTTTCCTTCCCATTGACCATAAGCAATTTCCCTCAGCCCTTCGTTGAGTTGCATTCGTATCCCTGCCGCCTCGCAAAGAGGTTTGGCCGTGGCTACGGCACGGCGTAGCGGACTGGAAAAGACAGCGACCCATGGGAGAGATTTATAAGTATCGGCAAAATCCTCTGCCATCTGATAACCTTCCGGCGTTAAATCCGGGTCAAGGGTGCCGCAGTAACCACCTGTCTGGCTGGCAGTGGTTTCCCCATGTCGCAGAAAATAGATGGTTAAACTCATAGGTTAGTCCTTCCTTGGCTTTAATCGCACGAGATCTGAGCCAATCAGGTAACAACCTTTGGCCGTTCGTCAGACAGTTTGGCAGGATCGGCTTCGTCATTGCCTGATACATCATTTCTTCGCTGAAGAACGGCGGACCATAGTGTTCGTACTCGCCGCTTAGTTTTCGTTAACTTTCCGCGCAAGCTCGTCAGGGGTTGCGGCATCGGCCCGAAAAGGCGCCGCGACGATTGTATCTTCGATCGGAGTTTTCATGTTAGCTCGAGACATGAATTCTTTCCCTTCTTCTCGCAATGCACCGCCAATTCGGCAGGTAACGGCCAACTGTGTCCGTGAGCCAGCAGCCCCTGAGTTTCCTCGGGCCCCCAGGTGCCGGCGGCGTAATTGGGGAAATCACTGGGCGGAGCCACCGCCCAAACCTCGAGCACCGGCATCAACAACCGCCAGGCGGCCTCCACCTGATCGGCGCGCATGAACAAGGTGGCGTCGCTCTTCATGACGTCCCAGAGCAACGTTTCATAAGCGTCAGGCGACCGGGCTGCGAACGTGTCCTGGTTAGTTGAACTGCATCTCCACGGAGCGCAGGTGCATCTTTGGCCCGGGGTGTTTGGCTTGAAAGCGCAGCACGATGCCTTCGTCGGGCTGGATGGACATCACCAGTCGGGACGACTGCCAATCGAGAGCGGACTCAACTGGAAACGACTGATGCGGCACCTCGCGAAACTGGATCGTAATTTCCGAGGCCTGCCGGGTGAGCCGCTTCCCAGTACGGAGGTGAAAGGCACCCCTTGCCAGCGCCAGTTGTCGAGAAACAGCCTGAGCGCGACAAACGTCGCGGTTTGGGAATCAGGCGACACACCGTCTTCTTCGCGGTAACCAGGAACTTTTTTGCCGTCAACCCAACCCTGGCCGTATTGCCCACGCACGACGCATTGATGGACGGCGTCTCGGTGAATCGGACGGACGGCGTGGAGGACGTCCACTGTCTTGTTGCGAATCTCGTCGGCTTCGAAGGAGACCATCGGTTCCATCGCCACGAGACAGAGCAGTTGCATCAGGTGATTCTGCGCCATGTCGCGCAACGCTCTCGCGTGGTCGTAATAGCTGCCTCGACGTTCGACACCGACAGCTTCGACAGCGGTGATGATGACGCAATCCACATAACTCCGGTTCCAGAGCGGCTCGAAGAGGGGATTGGCAAAGCGGAACACCAGAATGTTCTGGACCGTTTCCTTGCCCAGATAATGGTCGATCTGGAAGATTTGTGATTCGTTGAAATTGGCCGCCAGGGTGGCGTTCAAGGCGCGGGCGGATTCCAGGTCATAGCCGATCGGTTTCTCGACCACAATCCGCGCCCACTCCCGGTCACGCGCCAGTCCGGCCTTGCCGAGGTATTTCGGGATTTCGCCGAACATGCTCGGCGGTGTGGCCATGTAAAAGATGCGGTGGACTTTGGCGCCCCATTCCTTTTCCAGCTTCGCGCATTCTTCGCCCAAGGCCGTATAAGTTTGCAGCTTCTTGAAATCGCCCTGCTGGTAGCTTATATACTTGGCAAACTCGTTCCATTCGCCGGTTTTCACCATTCCCTGGCGCGAGAACTTCTTGACACCGTCGTGGAGACGCCGGCGCAGTTTTTCGTCGCTCAAGTCAACGCGATCCACCGCGATGACCGAAAAATCAGCGGGCATACTTCGGTCCTGGGAGAGGTCAAACAAGGCCGGCACGAGTTTCCGCCAGGTCAGGTCACCGGCTCCGCCAAAAATGACGAACACCGTCGGTTCGAGTTGG